>JANMZU010000465.1:0-2287 GCA_031383585.1 Betaproteobacteria bacterium | reverse complement strand
ACGACGCGGTTGAGCCAGTACGCGAGCGATGCATTGAAGATCACCTGTAACAGGATCGGCACGGCCAGCAGGGCAATCACCAACGGCTGCTTCAGGATCGCATTACCTTGAAACGCGAACAGCAGCACCAGGGTGGCAAGTAATGCGCCTGTTGACCACGGCTGGATGCGTTGCATCGTCTGGTCAAAAGCATCGGTGCCGCGCGACAGCAGTATTCGGCGCAGACCCTGCGCGATCAGCACCGGAATCACGATGTAAAGCGCCACCGAGGTCAGCAACGTTGCCCATGGCACGGTAATGCTCGAGACTCCCAGCAGGAGCGCGACAACGGGGGCGAAGGCGAAGACCATGATGAGGTCGTTCAGTGCGACTTGCGACAAAGTGAAATACGGATCGCCATTGGTGAGACGGCTCCAGACAAATACCATCGCTGTACAGGGAGCGGCCGCCAGCAGGATCAATCCGGCGATGTAGCTGTCTAGCTGGTCAGTTGGCAGCAAAGGTGCGAACCAGTGGCGGATGAATAGCCAGCCGAGGAAAGCCATCGTGAAGGGCTTCACCAGCCAATTTACTGTCAGCGTCACGCCGATGCCGCGCACGTGCTCGCGGACCTGCCCGAGTGCGCCGAAATCGATCTTGATCAGCATCGGGATGATCATGATCCAGATGAGTACACCGACCGGCAGATTGACCCGGGCGATCTCGAGCGAGCCGATTGCCTGAAAGACACCCGGCAGCGCCTGGCCGAGAAATATGCCGATGACGATGCAAAGCGCTACCCATGCGGTCAGGTAGCGCTCGAAGAATCCCAATGGCGCTGGTGCTTTCGCGGTTGCGGCGATCTGGGTCATTGGGCGTGAATGCGCTTGAGCTCGTTCGATAGGGCGAGATGCTCTAGTTTATCCACCGGCAAATTCACCAGTAGTTCAATGCGGCGCCGGATATCGTGAAACACCTGGCCGAACGCGTGCCGCTTGTCTTGATCGCTGCCCTCGGTTTTCGATGGATCGGGAAAGCCCCAGTGCGCGGTGGCGGGGTGGCCTGGCCAGATCGGGCAGACTTCGCCCGCCGCGTCATCGCAGACGGTGATGATAATGTCCATCTTCGGTGCGTCGGGCAGGGCGAATTCATCCCACGATTTGCTGCGGATATCGTCAGTGAGGTGACCGATGGTCCTCGCCATTTCGATGGCGAATGGATTGACTCGACCGCTTGGCATGCTGCCTGCGCTAAAGGCCTGGAAGTGCTCCCGTCCGATGGTGTTCAGTAGCGCCTCGGCCATGACCGAGCGTGCGGAATTGTGCGTGCAAAGGAACAGCACATTGAATAGTCGATCAGCCATTGCAGCATGCTTTCGTGGCGGTTTTTATTTCTGCGGCTTTAGGCGCAATGGTCGGGCAGCAGGATGTGGCACGCCCGCCACCCGCCGTTTCTGCGGCCGCAACCTCCGCGCCTGCTGATGGCTTGTGGCTTTGCTCGCCATAAAAGGGAGTGGTGTCGAGCGTGCGGAAGCTCTCCCACGCGATGCCGGTCGGGTCCTGCACCCAATACTTGTCGGATTTGGCGTAGCAGCAGTTGGTACCCTCTTCGGCTGTAATGGAGGTGTCCGCAGCTTGCAGGCGCGTATGGATTTCTTCCAGCTCGTCAGCGGATTCAGCCTGAAAGCCGAGGTGGTTCAGGCCTTCTGCGTTAGCACGTTCGGAAATGGCGAAGTTGATGCGCGGATCGTCGAGCATCCATTTGGCGTAATCGTTCTTTAGTACCGTCGGCTGCATGCCGAACATGGCTGAATAGAAGCGTGTGCTCTTTTGAAGGTCGCTGACGGCGACGTGTACGTGAAAGCGTTTCATGTTTTACTCCGTTTGGAAGTGAGCGTGGAAGGTGTTGTTGATTTCTGTTGCGCACTGGCCGCGGGTTGGACGACCGAGCACGCCGCCATAGGCGGTGAACAGGAGCTGCCCGCGCAACAGTTCTCGGTAAGGTAGGCAATGAGGCCATTCATGGTCTCGAAATTGGCCGAGTAGATGATCGAGCGGCCATTCGGCGTGGCAACGGTAAGGCCGGCATTTGTCAGCTCCTTCAGGTGAAAGGAGAGCGTGGCATTGGCGAGGCTCAATTTTTCTGCGATGGTGCCAACCGCCAAGCCTTGCGGACCCGCCTCGACCAACAGGCGGAAAATGGCCAATCGCGTTTCTTGTGCCAGTGCCGCTAGTGCGGCTATCGTACTTTTAGTTTCCATATTTCCAATATTATGGAAATGAAACATCGCCGTCAACTGATTTTTGTA
>JANMZU010000156.1:0-2514 GCA_031383585.1 Betaproteobacteria bacterium | reverse complement strand
TATCCCCTGGGGAGACACTCTTCAAGGAGGGTGAAGCTGGCGACGCCATGTATGTGCTGATGTCGGGCAGTGCAGACATCTTCGTCAGGGGGCATGTCGTCGAGCAAGCTGATGCCGGCGCGATCCTGGGCGAACTTGCGTTGATCGACAATTCGCCCCGTTCCGCCAATGTCGTTGCGACCAGCGAATGCAATCTGATCGCAATCGACGCAAAGCGTTTTGCTGAACTGGTCCACGAAGTACCGGGCTTTGCGATGTATGTGATGCAGAGCATGGCGGCGCGCCTTCGCAAAATGGGTGCGCTGCTATAAGGTGCTCGCGTACGCGATAGCCGTATTCATTTCAAACTCTCTTACTGTCGGCGTCTGGCGCATAGATGAAAAACGACCTGCGTGAACTGACGCTGCTGATTCGTTCGCATTTCCCGATTATCGCGTCCGAGACACCAGAGGAAGTGCGCTTCCTGCGACTGGTCGAACAGGTATGTAATCTCGAATCTCACGCGCTGTTTGTCTGGAGTATCGTCAACGGCATCAGGCGCAACAATCGCACCGATGTTGTGGTTCAGACCAACGATCTGCTCGAAGCGCTGAAACACATCAACAAGACCCGGCAGAACGGTGTGTACGTGCTGCTAGATGCGCAGCCGTTTCTTGACGATCCGGTCAATCAGCGGTTAATCCGGGAAATTGCCCTGGATTACAACAACGTACATCGGACACTCGTCTTCGTGAGCTCAACGGTTAGCTTGCCGACGGATTTACAGCGGATGAGCTCAACATTCAGACTTTCGTTGCCGGACGCCGAAGAACTGCGTACCGTGATTCGCGAAGAGGCCCTCTATTGGACCCAGCAAAATGACGGCCAAAAGCCCACCGGTGAGCAAGACGCCCTACAGATGCTCTGCCAGCATCTGATCGGCTTTACCAAAGACGATGCGCGGCGGGTAGTGCGGCAATGCATGGAAGACGGCGGCATGATCAACATGGACGACGTTGCCCGGGTCATGCGTCACAAGCACGAGTCTTTGGCGTCAGGGGGCATCCTGGCGCTATCGACAGATTTCGCAAAATTCAGCGAGGTTGGCGGACAGCGCAAGCTAAAAAAGTGGCTGGAGCGCAGACGCGCTGCCTTCGCTGGCGACGCTAGCGCGGCCATGCTTGACCCGCCCAAGGGTGTGTTGCTACTGGGTGTACAGGGGGGTGGCAAGAGCCTCGCCGCCAAAGCGATCGCAGGCTCGTGGTCGGCGCCGCTTTTGCGCGTCGATGTCGGCGCGCTTTACAACAAGTTTCACGGTGAAACAGAACGCAACCTGCGCGACGCTTTGGAAACTGCCGAAGCGATGGCGTCGTGCGTGCTTTGGCTGGATGAAATCGAGAAGGGTCTTTCCACCGGCGGCGACTCCAGCGACGGGGGTGTTTCGAGGCGCGTGCTGGGCACGCTGCTGACATGGATGAGCGACCGCAAAAGTCGAATCTTTATGGTGGCGACCGCCAACGATATTTCCCGGCTACCGCCGGAACTTATGCGCAAGGGCCGCTTCGATGAGATTTTCTTTGTCGATCTGCCGACCGAAGATGTGCGCGCAGAGATTTTTCGGATTCACCTCAGCAAGCGATCACAGGACCTGACGCAATTTGATCTGGCCGCGCTGGCGAGGATAGCCGTTGGTTTTTCAGGTGCCGAGATTGAGCAGGTAGTAATCGCCGGCCTCTACGAGGCGCACGCCAACAGCGCACCGCTTTCCACCGACGTGCTGGAGAACGAAATACGTGTCACTCGACCGCTGTCGGTGGTGCGCGCCGAAGAGGTTGAAGAACTGCGCGAATGGGCGGCTGAACGCACTGTCATGGCTGACTAAGCGTGTCCCCAGATGCCGCCGCTGGTTTATTTCGGTACCGTTGCCCCAGCTTCAAGCGCCAGTAGATTTGCCATGAACGCGTGATGCGCGGAAATCCTGCCGATGGACGTGTCGAACATGGCCGCCTGCTTTCCCTCATAGCCGAATATCACCACTTTGCCTGCAATTCGGGCGCGATTCACCTTTCCATCCATTAGATCGAGCAGCGAGATCACCTCGTATCGTGGAGCTTTGCGCAAATCAACTTTCAATGCCCCGCTGCGACCTGCAGCGGGCATCGGCTTACCCGCCATCGCCAGCGCACACCCATATAAGCTCCGCACGGCGCGATCCTGATAGCGCTCCAGCAGCGGAACCACATCAACTGCCGGCTGATCAATAAAGCAAATATCGGCAGCGGACTTCTGTAACAGGGGCAGCGGAATCCATCCAGCCTTGCAGGCCATGCCAAAGACCATTTGCGAAGTCACAGCCGTTGAGAATCGGGGATCAAGAAGATTTGGCTTTTCCTCGGTATCGTCGCAGCGGGCCTGCAGCACAACGGGCAGCCTTGCCATGGCATTTGCGAGTGTGCCGTCGCCCGCGCCCTTTGGTATATCGAGGAAAAACTTCATGACAACGCCCTTGGCGCCGAGTTTTTCGAATTCAATCAG
>JANMZU010000392.1:0-3487 GCA_031383585.1 Betaproteobacteria bacterium | reverse complement strand
GCAACAACCCTTCCACACCGACAATACTGCCGTCGATTGCATCCACGCAGGGCTGGTAATGCAGGCTCAATTCGCCGCGTTCGATGGCATGGCGTAACTGTGACTCGATTTGCAATCTGCGCTCGGCCCGTTCAGTCATTTCCGCGCTGAAGAAGTACGCGCGATCGCGCCCGGTGGATTTGGCGTGGTACATGGCCACATCCGCCAGTCGCATCAGTTCATCGATGTCGTTGGCATCCGCCGGATACATTGCCACGCCGACGCTGCAGGCGATGTTCAGTTCGGTGCCGTCGACTTCATGAGGTTCCCGGATCGCCGGTAGCAGGCGACCTTCCACTATCCTGGTCACTTCTTCGCCATTCTCCACGCCGTTAAGCACCACCACAAATTCGTCACCGCCCAGGCGACTGACAGTATCCACGGCGCGTACCGCAGCGCCGAGCCGGCGTGCCACTGAGCGCAGCAGGCCATCGCCTACATGATGGCCGAGGGAGTCGTTGATCGTTTTAAAACGGTCCAGATCAATGAATAGCACCGCCACTTTATTTTCGGTGCGCTCGGCCTGGTGGATGGCGAGCCGCAGGCGTTCTAGACACAGCGAGCGATTGGGTAATTCAGTGAGCACGTCATGCTCTGCCAGGAAGGCAATGCGCGCTTCGCTCTCTTTTCTGTCGGTAATATCAACAGAAGTGCAAATGTAGTGAGACGGCCCGCCGTTGTTTTCGCGGACCGTACTGATCATCAGCCACACAGGCAGCGTGCCGCCATCGCGCCGCCGCAACTGAACTTCGCCCCGCCAGGCGCCCTTTTTTCGCGCCGCTCGCCACAGCTCGACGAACAGCGACTTGTCAGCGCCATCGGGTATCAGGAAGTCCGGACGCTCGCCAACGGCCTCGTGAAAGTCGTAGCCGGTGGTGCGTACAAAGGCGCGGTTTACCGAGATGACGCGCTCGTCGGCATTGACAATCATGATGCCTTCGGAGGACGCCTCAAACACTTTTGCCCATAGCTCAAGGCGCTGCTCCATCTGCTTCAGGTGATTGATCGGTGAAAATACCGTCAACAGCGCATCCTGCCCCTGATACTTCAAGCGCCTCGCCGATAACACGGCCCAGGAGGTTTCGCAGCCAATCCGCCAGCAGACTTCGAATTCGTTGACGACATCGAAGTGCGCAAGCTTCTGGAAAAAGCGATTGCGCACTTCTGTTTCCAATCCCGCCACCCACGGGTCGGTGGTACGGCCGGAGAGCCAGTGCTGTGCCGGGGCATTGGCATGCAGCACTTCATGGCCCGGGATCGCAGTCACCATCATCGGAATTGGCGTCGCTTCCACCAGCGCCTGTTGCGCGTCTGCCGCACGTGCGTTTGCGGCAAATTCCTTCTGAATTTCACGATCCTGGTCGAGCTGCGCCAGCATGCTGTTAAAGCCCAGCACCAGACGGCCGATCTCATCGCCACTTTGCCATTCGGCGCGCGCCGTGTAATCGCCGCTTAACCGCACCGTGTCGGTTACGGCGGACAGGCGGCGCAACGGCAGGGCAATCTGACGCGCCAGGAAGTACACCGCAGCCAATATGGCCATCAACAGGAACGCAGCAGTACCAAGATGCCACCACATGCGAGTAAACAGCCCGCCGATTCGTTCATCAAGCAAGCGATTTAGTTCGGCAGCCGATTCGGTCCATTCGGCTTTTAACTGGATCAGCAGGGCTTGTTGCGCGAGTTCTACATCTGCAATCGCGGCTGGTGTGGCCCCTTTATCGATCACCATTCTCGCCATTAGGCGAAATCTCTCGATGTTTGCTGACAATTTCTGGTGCCCCGGACTGAGTGCGGCCTTTACTGCTGCATCGCCAGCAGTCACCGCCTCGTTGAAGTCTGTATCGATTCCCTTGGCGGTCGCATCGAGGCGCCCCTCGAGAATGAGGTAGCGGGTCCGTGCATCGCCGCTCACGACTCCGCCAACGCGTGTTTGCTGCTGCAACTGCATACGGGTGTCGTGTACCAACTCCAGCAGTTCGGGATAGCGCAGCATCGTGAGCGACATCGTGTAGTAGCTGTCGAGATCCGGGTCAAGGATCATTTTCGACTGGTTACCCACACGGGTCACCAGATCGCGCCCGCGGGCGATGGCTTGGCCGACTGCGGTGTCGGACGCCTTGACCCCAGTGTCGCCAAGCCCCTTCAAAGTGGTGACCAGCGCCCGATTTGGCGCGCTGCTGCCGAGATCAGTGCCGTATTTCTGCTCAGCCGCCAGCAGCGGCGCAACATGTTTGGTGAGGCCGGCGCCCAGTTCTGGTGCACGCGCTGCGCCGAACAATGCCACATCGATCAGTGCATCGCGGACCACGCTTATGTATGCATTACCGCTTGTCTCATCGCGCGCAAAGTTGATGGCAATATATTTTTCGTTGATCAGGATGCCGCTGATGAAGATGACTGCCGTCAGATCCAGCAGGTAAATGAGAAGCAGTTTCTTACCCACGCTGAGACGTGCCAGCATGGCGGCGAAGAGATTACGCAGGCTGACTCCGGCTGGCATGAGGATATGCTAGCAAGGCGTATGCCATCGTTGCGCCGATCCTTGGTAAGAGCAGCCTATGGCTCTAAATAACAGCGGCAGCCTGAGCGGTTGAGGAAACGCAAATTATTGCTTACTGGTTAGATTGCGCATACTTGCGCTTATTTGTGCTTGCGCAGTGCCAATTGGACCGGACGTTGGAACGGCTGCACAGTCATAACCGCTTCTACCAATTGAAATGAGGTTTTCCAACGAATCGAGAGATAATCAGCGTCTTAGATGGTGATTAGGATGTCGTAAATGAACAAGGGCGTATTTTGGGTTACGGTTGTGGTGGTGGGAGCCGCGGTCGCGGGAACATCTTTTTGGTTAGGTGGTCGCCAAAACTTGGCGGGGCAGTCCAAGGCGGGTCCGACTCAACCTGCCGCCGGTGCTGCCGTCAATTCCAAAGCCGGGCAAGCTCCACCTGCGACTGCCGTGGACGCCGCCAGCGTCAAATTGGCGCCACTTGCGAAAGCCATCACGGCAGTTGGCTCGCTGCGGTCTGATGAAACCGTGATCGTACGACCGGAAGTGTCGGGTCGCATCACTGAAATCGGATTTCGCGAAGGTCAACGGGTCGCGAAAGGCAGCACACTCATTCGGCTTGACCAATCAATCCAACGCGCCGAACTGTTGCAGGCAGACGCTAACTTGGCACTAGCTAGGAGTCGTATCGAGCGGGCACGAGACCTGCATGGCAAAGGTTTCATCTCCAGCCAGGCGCGGGACGAAGCAGAAAGCAATTACAAGGTCGCACAGGCGGCATATGAACTGTCCGCAGCACGCCTCACCAAGCTGGAAATCAAGGCCCCGTTCGCCGGTGTTGTCGGGCTGAGGATGGTGAGCGTAGGCGACTACGTGCGCGAGGGGCAAGACGTGGTCAACCTCGAGGCAATGGAACTTCTCAAGGTAGATTTTCGTATC
>JANMZU010000466.1:0-4698 GCA_031383585.1 Betaproteobacteria bacterium | reverse complement strand
CAAGAGTCCATGGCGTGGATGCTGCCAGCGGATCAGCGCTTCTACCCCGGTAATCTGACTGGTCTTGAAAGACACCCGCGGCTGATAGTGGAGGACGAGCTCCTGGCGGTGCAATGCCAACCTGAGAAAGTTTTCGGTCGAGAGGCGTTCCTGTGCCTTGGCGTTGAGTTCATGCGAGAAAAACTGGTAGTTGTTGCGACCCTTGGCCTTGGCGTCATACATCGCTACGTCGGCGTGCTTCATCAGGGTTTTTGGATCTGGCCCGTCGCTGGGATAGATGCTGATGCCGATCGAGCAAGAGGTGGTCAGGTGATGCGAGTTGATCAAGATCGTTGAGGCCAGCGCTTCGATCATCTTCGCTGCCACTTGCTGGGCGCCTTCATGGACGTCGCTGTGACCGTTGCCGGGAAGATTTTCCAGAATCACGGCAAATTCGTCACCCCCAAGCCGCGCCACGGTATCGCTAACCCGCACACAGGCGGCCAGCCTGCTGGCAACCTGTTTCAGTAGTTCGTCGCCAACATCGTGCCCCAGCGAATCGTTGATGGTTTTGAAGCGGTCCAGATCGATAAACATAAAGGCGAGGCCGGTGCGCTTGCGCGCGGCATTTGCAACACCCTGTTCGAGCCGGTCGTTGACCAGCATGCGGTTAGGCAAGCCGGTGAGCGGGTCGCGCGTGGCTAGAAATTCGACACGCTCCTCCGCAAGTTTGCGCTTGGTGATATTGGCTGTGGTGCCGGTCATTCTTAGTGCGCGGCCAAGCCCGTCGCGCTCAGTGACCCTGCCCTTTGATTGTAACCACACCCACTCTTCAGAGACACCGGGGGCGCGATACTCGCACTGAAAGTCGTTGTTTGTGCCTTTTATGGCTGCAACGATGGCAGCTTGAAACCGTTCGCGGTCTTCAGGGTGATTCCAGACCATTACATCGTCGCCAGTGTAGACGGTAGCGTCGCGATCCAGCGGCCGCGCGTCGAGAAGTTCGCTCCAGTTGTCACTAAAGACGGCGCGGTTGTTGGCAAGGTCCCAATCCCAGATGGCAAGGCCAGACCCGGCCAGCGCCAAATCAAGTCGCTCTTTGGCGCTGGAGATCTCCCGCTCGGCCAGCTTTCGTTCGGTGATGTCGCGCCCGACGCCAATGCAGTAGCGGCGGCCATCAATGTCCAGTGCGCGCGCATAAAACGATGATGGAAACGCATTGCCGTCCTTGCTGCGCATTTCAGCCTTGATCGCAATGGCGGCGCCGTCAGTAAAGATACGAACAATTGCATCGTTCACGCGCGGGCGATCGGATTCACTGATGAAGTCGAGCGCGACCATTTTTTTCAAATTCAATGTGCTGTATCCGGTACTGGCTGCAAACCGATCGTTCCAGCGCACCAGCATGCCGCTTTCTTCGAACATGAAAAATGCACCGGGCAGATTCTCGATAGCCGCATCAGAAAAATCCTTTTCATAGCGGGCATTGGCCTCTGCGATCTTTCGAATTGAAATTTCGTCTTCAAGCAATTTTTCGAGCTGCAGAAAATCCTGTGTCAGATCAGCGGCGCGTTGACGTTTCGGCTCAACTACACTCGATTCGACCGCTGCCGGCTTGGGGTCGAGTCGCAGCCCATTTCGCATAGGGCTGCGAGACACCAATCGCGCTGCCGCGAGTTTGGCCAGATTGGTTAATGCCTCCACTTGCTGCGTCGTCAGCTCTTTGGGCGCGGTGTCGAAACCGGACAAAACGCCGAGTAACTCGCCGCTGTCGGCGTAAATGCCGCTCGCCGCATAGAAGCGAACGTACGGTGCAGCCGTTACCAAAGGGTGATGCTGAAAGCGCGGGTCAGCCTGGGTGTCGGCGATGACGAACGCCGTCGGGCGGATAAGCGTTGGGCTCAAGGCCGGCAAATAGAGGCATTGTTGGGGCGTCAATGCAGCCAGAGGCCATTTCAGACGCGCTTTGAACCACTCACGCGAAACCGGTAATTCCCGGGCACCGTGTTTGATCTGCCCGGCTACAAACTCGGCACCCGCCCGTTCAAAAAAAGACAATGCCGCCATCGGCGTGCCCAGCACTGCGGCGGCACGATGTGCGAGATCATCAAACGCAGGCTCCGGTGGCGTATCGAGAATATCGTATTGCGCCATGCCGCTGTCGTCGGGAGAGGTCAAAGAATGTAGGGCGTGCATCCGGAATCGGGTCGCTAGGGTGGGCAGCCGGACCGGCTGCCAGGCAAAGCCGGAAATTGTATCGCGAGCGTCAGCGAATGTCGGCAATAACCGGGGCGTGATCCGACGGACGGTCCTGTTTGCGGGGGTCAACGTCGATAATGCTGGACACGCAACGCCCGGCGAGGCCCGGTGTGAGCAAGATGTGATCAATGCGCAGCCCCAAATTGCGCTTAAAGCCGTTCATCCGGTAATCCCACCAGCTAAAACTTTTTTCCGCCTGCTCAAACAGCCGGAAGCTATCTACTAGCCCGAGTGCGATGAACGCCCGAAACGCGTCCCGCTCGGGCACCGAACACAGCACCTGACCCTCCCAAATTTTCGGGTCGTGTACATCGCGGTCGTCAGGTGCAATGTTGTAATCGCCGAGCAGTGCAACATCGCCATAAGCGGCAATGGTGTCGCGCATATATGCCTGCATCGCGGCCAGCCATTGCAGCTTGTACTGGTATTTTTCAGAAGCCACTGCCTGTCCGTTCGGAATGTAGGCACAGACGATACGGATGCCGCCCACGGTAGCAGCGATCACGCGCTTCTGGGAGTCTTCGTATCCCGGAATATCTTTGCTGACATCTTCCGGGCGCGTGCGCGACAAAATGGCCACGCCGTTGTAGGTCTTTTGCCCATTGAAAACGGCGCTGTAGCCGATATCTTCGAAGGCGGCGAGGGGAAACTTCGCATCCTCCATTTTCAACTCTTGCAGGCAAAGCACATCTGGCTGATGCGACTTCAACCATTCAGTCACATGAGGCAGACGGACATTGAGCGAGTTGACGTTCCAGGCGGCGATTTTCAAAAATGTCGCCCTGACTATTTGGCTGGTGCTTCAGTAGCCGGCACTGGTTTTGGTGCAACCTTGGGCCCTGCTTTAGTGGCGTTCTGCCGCTGGTTCGGGCCGCTACTCGAATAGCCAGCTCCAGTCAGGGCGGCGTTCCAGCTTGCCTCGTTAAACCCCGAGATGCTGCTGGACCCGATGACGATAGTAGGCACAGATAATGCACCTATTTTTTCCTTCAGCGCCAATGCCGCCGCCGGGTCGGTCTCCGGATTCTTTTCGGCGAAGGGGATGGCACGCTTGGCTAGTAAAGCCTTGGCGTTCGCGCATTGTTCGCCACAACTGTTGGCGTAAAGCGTGACCGGATTGTTTTTCATTGCCGTGGAAACTGCAAACGATACGTCTGCTTGTTCGATGACACTATCAGTCAGTTTTTTAGCCTCCAGGCTTTTGACTTCTGCGGGTGGCGGTGGCAAATCGCCGTAATGGACTTTGCCGGCTTTATCCACCCACCGGAAAATTTCCTGTGCGGTGGCGACAGTTGCGAGCAGGCATGCAGAAGCAATCAGCCCAATCGCCAGTCGACTGGGCAATCCGCTGACCGGACTGACTATGTTTTTCACGGGTCTTTTCATTAAACGTCCTCCATCGAACAGTAAGCGGCTTGCATTCTCAAGCGGCCAATTTCATCCCATTATGCCGCAACAGCGCTTCCATCTCGGGCTTCCTGCCCCGGAACGCGGTGAAGGAAGCAAGCGCCGACCGGCTTCCACCGCGCGCAAGAACCTCGCGCCGAAAGCGGGCGCCGGTTTCAGCATTAAGTACGCCCGACTCTTCGAAGGCGGCATAGGCATCCGCCGACAGCACCTCGGCCCATTTATAGCTGTAATAGCCAGCCGCATAGCCGCCGCCGAAGATATGTCCAAACGCATAGGTGGAGCGATTGAAATCTGGATAGTTCACCACCGCCACCTGCTTGCGAACGCCATCGATCAGCTTGAGCAAATCGTCTTTGCCCGCATCAAACCCGGTGTGCAACCGCATATCGACCAGACTGAATTCAAGCTGCCGCACGAACTGCATTCCCGCCTGGAAATTCTTCGCCGCGATCATCTTTTCGAACAGCGCTCGCGGCAAGGTGGCGCCGCTATCGACGTGCTGCGTCATGTGGGTGAGAACATCCCACTCCCAACAAAAATTCTCCATGAACTGGCTCGGCAATTCGACCGCATCCCATTCAACGCCGTTAATGCCGGATACGGAGAGTTCATCGACCTCGGTCAACAACTGATGCAGACCGTGGCCAAACTCATGAAACAGCGTGATGACATCGTCGTGCGTGAACAGCGCCGGTTTATTGCCCACCGGTGCCGCGAAATTGCAGGTCAGAAATGCGACCGGGTGCTGCACGCCATTTACGCCTTCATGCTTGCGCCGACGATTGATCGCGTCGTCCATCCAGGCGCCGCCACGCTTGGCGTCGCGGGCGTAAAGATCGAGATAGAACTGTCCGACCAGACCGCCAGTCCGATCAACCAGATCAAAAAAGCGGGCATCTTGATGCCAGGTTTCCGCCTTCGCCGGCTTCACGATCAAGCCATAAAGCGTTTCGATGACGCGAAACAACCCGGAGAGCACTTTCGCCTCCGGAAAATACTGCTTCACTTCGTTGTCCGAAAACGCGTAGCGCTGCTCGCGGAGCTTTTCCG
>JANMZU010000360.1:0-2054 GCA_031383585.1 Betaproteobacteria bacterium | reverse complement strand
GTATTTCAGGAACTCTGCTCGGTGTAATCCAGTTCACTGGTGCAGCCGGCGTCCTTGTGCAGGATATCGTCGATGTTCTTGAAGGTTTGTTCAAACATGCGGGGGTTGTGGCTCAGGTTGGTCCGGTTCGCTGGAAAACCGCAGCAGCCAATTTAGCCCGGAAAACGGTCTGTTGCCGGGATATTGCTGGGTTTTTTTCTGGCGCCCGTTGGCCCGGACGCTATCAAGGCATCTGATCACCCGCCCATCTTGCGCGCCCTGTACTTTCAATGCCCGTGGTTGGTCGGCCCGCCGATCTCGCCATTTGCCCGGGCTATGACCTCGAAAGCGACTTGGCGAAATGCCGCAAGGATGCCAACCAACTCTTCAGGGTGATAGCGAAATTCCGCTTCTTCTATTGGGGCGCCTCTTTCCATCCAGTCATCGGCAATTTTTGAATACTGCTCTTCGGACATATTCGCGTATCGTTCCCATGGATAGCGCAACGCAATGAAATTTTGCCCCCATTCTTTGAGGATCGCCAAGTGATTTCCAGCTAAGGCCGAAGGGCCCACCCGTTCTCCGGCGAGCGACAGAAGCCGTTCTTGGATAGCCAGCGGAAGTTCATCGAACAGTTTCTGGTACTCATGTCCGTGACCAGGTCTTCCAACTACAGACTCAAAGACACACTTGAGCAGTAGCTCAAGGCCCAACAGTCGAAGCAAATGCGGAGAGTTTGTGCGCTCACTATGCTTCAGCGCCTTGTGCAGCGTCTCGGCGTCCTGAAGCCGTTGCAAAGCCTCCTGATGCATAAGTCTGAGCTTCAGTACGTTCATGGAGAAATGCTAACGAAATACTGTCAAATTCCGCGAGGGTAGTTGTCCTTGCCAAGAATAGACGGCGCCATATGCCAGTGCAACAGCTCGCTGCGCCTCTGGTTCAAGTGCGTCCTGACAAGCAGGTATGTTGTCGGAGGATCGCTTCCAAAGTTTCGACGGCGTACCCGGTTCACCTGCGTGCAAGACTTCGTTCCTAAGTTCTCGCAACCATCAAAGGTCTATGTCACTACCGAAAAGCCTTGCAGCAGTTGAATCGTAATCTTCCGTCAAGACTTGGCGGATAGTGGCCTCGATGGTCGCCTGGGACAAAACGATCACCGCCAACCATGCCCCCGCGCAAAAGGATCGTTCAATATCGACGAGAAGCAACGAGGCGTGCGAGCTCACAGTCGATTCAATGCGGTCAACCCGGAGGCGCGCATGAGTGATCGAACAAATGTGAGGCTGGTCAACTTCACAGCTTGCAAGTGAAGGCGGGCGACCGGGCACGGTCGACCAAGATTCCACGCGTCACATCTTGATCGGCACGCGTCAAATCGTCGTCGGCTCGCTTCATCGGTCATCGCCGTGGAGCCCCCACAGCTGGTGCGGCATCAAGGCAACGGGATGCCGGGAACGCGGCTTCTTGGGTCCAGCGCAACGCATCAAGCTACACCTGTCCGCCTATTTTGGGGTCCGTCGGTGTCATCGGTCACATACGAGCAGAGTCATCGGGGTTCCAACTGGAAAAGCGTCGCTTGCAGAGGCCGCGTCTACGATTTCCGTGCGCCCGGGATGGCAAACACCTTTGTTGTCATTCAACCCATCGAGTACTGTGCCTACAGCAACGTAGAGCGCCTCGTTCGCTGGGGTCTTGCCGTCCCGCATGTTGATTGCTTGCCACGCAACCACGGCAGCCCAAGCGCGCGGCTCGCTCAGCTTGGGGAATTGGCGAGCCAGTGACTCAATTTTCCTAACGGAGTCGAAGCGGTCGAATTGATTGCCTGACCAGGGCTTCATTTCGTCGGCGATTTTCACCGCGCGCGCCTGCGCGACCTCCTCATGTGTTTTCCCGTTGAATGGCTTCAGATTCGTTTGGTTTTGCAGAGCTGGTCCGGGCGTCGTACTCGATGTCTTCCATCCGGACACAATTACAAGGCAATTGGGACTCGCGGAGGCGGCGCGCGTCAAGGTAGTTGTCGCTTCATTTATGCAGCCATCGGCTGTATAACTTTCCCCAAATGGGCCTTGATGACG
>JANMZU010000315.1:0-6626 GCA_031383585.1 Betaproteobacteria bacterium | reverse complement strand
ATCAAACATTCGTCGTCCCCGCGAATGGTGAAGGCACGCCTTCACCCCAGTGACTTTGCGGAGAGAGACGCTGGATTCCCGCCTTCGCGGGAATGACGAATTTTTTTGCCGGCCCAGTACATTAACGTAGTAATGAAGTAGAAATGGAATCAGAAGTTTGTCGCCTAACTTCCCGGAAGCTGTGCAAGCATTTCCCGGACGCAGGTCGCACTGTCGTCGTCATCCAGCAGTTACTTGCGGAAGCCACACTAGTACTCAAGCGAAAACAAGCCGGGGGCAATATTCAACGTAGCGATTGCACCGAACGGCAGCGTGAGCTTCTTCGCTACATGACCAAAGGGTAGCCCCGACAGCACAGGGATCGGCAACAACTCACGCAGCGTTTCGACAACGTGCGATATCGCGTAGGGAAAGCGGTCCGGCTCCGGTTCGCAATCGGCAAAGTCGGCGAGGATCACGGCTTTTTGTTTCTGCAAAATGCCGACATGAAAGAGCTGCAGCAACATCCGCTCAACCGCGTAGGGGGCTTCGCCGACCTCTTCGAGAAACAAAATGCCACCTCCAATATCTGGCATGTAGGGCGTGCCGACCAGGTGCGCCAACAACGAAAGATTGCTGCCCCATAGCGGACCAGTGATTGTGCCGGGAGGGCGGCTGTGGCTGTCTGTGAACGGACCGGCAGTGACAGCTTCACCGGCAAGCGCGGGCCAGCAATGGGCCTCCATAAATGCGTGGTCACTAAGTGTTTCGGGTTTATCGTCAGCGCCGCCGAAATCGATGGCGGCACCGGGGCCTGCAAAGGTGATCAGATTCGCTCTTGACAACGCTGCCAGATTAAATGCAGTGAAATCGCTGAACCCGACAAATGTTTTGCGGCTCTCCGCCAAGGCATTCCAGTCGATGCGATGCAGCAGCCGCGACCAACCGTAGCCGCCGCGCACCATCATCATGGCATCCAGCGAATCGTCGGCGAGCATCGAATGAAAAGACGCTAGCCTGTCGTCGTCTGTGCCGGCAAAATAGCGCCATTGCATTTCAACCTCGGGCGCGACCTTTACGCGAAAGCCACGCGCGGTGAGAACAGTAACTGCCGCTTGCATGCGCGGCAAATTGACAACCCCGGATGGGGCAAAGAGACCGATGGAGCCGCCCGGCAGGAGTGGCTTTGGTGCTACGAAGCCTCCAGGGTTCAAAATTTTTGTCGCATTTCGTCGAAGGCAATCAGGTTTCCGTCCGGATCGCGCACCACAAAACTGCGTGCCCCATGTTCGTTGTCGTGTGGCAACTGGACAATGTGCTCACCAGCCGGAATTTGCGCAAAGCGCTTATCTGCATCGTGAATATCCAGATGCAGGGTAGCGGCGTGCTGCGCATTGGGATTCTGAATAGTTGCGTGCTCAGATGACTCGGCAAGTACAACGCGAATAGCGCCGCCATTGAGAGTCACACCTTTTTTGCCGTGATTGTCGGTCCACTCGCTAATGATTTGCCAGCCCAGCAGGTCGACATAGAACCGGCGCGATGCAGCGAAATCGCGCGGGCAGATAAACAAGCTTTCGAAACGGTCGGCAACCATACGAGCGTCAGCTTCCTAGCGCCGCGACGCTTGCGCGTCGACGACGGCCAGTGCGGTCATATTGACGATGCGTCGGACGGTGGCTGTCGGCGTAACTATATGCACTGGCATCGCGCTGCCTAGAAGTATGGGGCCAATCGTTATGCCACCACCGGAGGCAGTCTTCAGCAGATTAAATGCAATGTTAGCTGCATCGAGCGTTGGCATGATGAGAAGATTGGCTTCGCCTTTTAGGCGCGAGCCGGGAAGGCTAGCGCGCCGCACTGTCTCGGAAAGCGCCGCATCGCCGTGCATTTCACCATCAATTTCCAGTTCCGGCGCCTGCAAATTGATCAAGCCAAGCGCGACGCGCATTTTGACGGCGGACGGTGCATCGGACGTACCGAAACTCGAATGCGAAAGCAGTGCGGCCTTGGGAACGACGCCGAATCGGCGAATCTCTTCGGCAGCCAGCAGTGTCATTTCGGCGATCTGCTCAGGCGTGGGGTCGTGATTTACATAGGTGTCGCAAATGAAAATGGTGCGCGTCGGCAACATGAGCACATTCATTGCATAGTAGTTATTGATACCTTTGCGGCGGCCGATGACTTGATCAACATAATGCAGGTGTAGGTCATGAGTGCCAAAGGTGCCGCACACCATGCCATCGGCTTCGCCCTTATGCATCATCATGGCACCAATCAGGGTCAGGCGCCGTCGCATTTCAATTTTCGCGTAGGTCTCCGAGACACCGCGTCTTGCCGTCAGCGAGTAGTAGCCCTGCCAGTAATCGCGATAGCGCTCATCCCATTCAGGATTGACAACATCGACATCCTTGTTTAAGTCCAGTCGCAGCCCGAATTTTTCGATGCGCTTGGCAAGGACAACCGGGCGCCCGACCAGAATCGGCCGCGCCAGTTTCTCGTCGACCACGATCTGCACGGCGCGCAAGACTCGCTCTTCTTCACCTTCTGCATAGACGATGCGCTTTGGCGCCTGCTTCGCCTTCGCGAAAACGTGCTTCATGATCAGGCCGGAGTGATACACAAACTGATCCAGCCTTTGCATGTAGCCGGGCCAATCCGTAATCGGGCTTGAGGCCACGCCACTCTCCATCGCTGCGCGTGCGACTGCAGGCGCCACCTTGGCAATGAGGCGAGGATCGAATGGCTTTGGAATCAGATAGTCCTTGCCGAATCCGGAGGCCGTTTCACCGTAGGCCATGGCGACGATGTCAGACTGCTCCGCCTGCGCGAGTTCAGCAATGGCGTGCACGGCGGCGAGTTTCATCGACTCATTGATGGTGGTTGCCCCCACATCCAGCGCGCCACGGAAAATAAACGGGAAGCAGAGAACGTTATTCACCTGATTGGGATAGTCCGAGCGTCCCGTTGCGATCACGGCATCGTCGCGTACCGAGCGAATTTCTTCCGGCAGTATTTCCGGCGTCGGGTTGGCAAGCGCCAGTATCAGCGGATTTGCCGCCATTAACTTCACCATCTCGGGCTTGAGCACGCCGCCAGCCGAAAGGCCGAGGAACACATCGGCACCTTCGATCACGTCGGCCAATTTGCGAGCCGGCGTATCCTTCGCATAGCGCTCCTTGTTAGGGTCCATTTCCTCCTTGCGGCCCCGGTAGACCACGCCGGCAATATCGGTTACCCAGATGTGCGACATCTTCATGCCGAGCGCGACCAGCATATCCATACAGGCTAACGCCGCCGCACCCGCGCCGGAAGCCACCAGCTTAACTTGACTGATGTCTTTGCCAACGACTTTCAGGCCATTTACGATGGCGGCACCAACGATAATTGCGGTGCCATGTTGATCGTCGTGGAAAACTGGGATCTTCATCCGCTCGCGCAATTTCCTTTCAACGTAGAAGCACTCAGGCGCTTTGATGTCTTCCAAATTGATGCCGCCGAAGGTAGGCTCCAGCGCAGCGATGATATCGACCAGTTTGTCCGGATCGCGCTCATTGATTTCGATATCGAATACGTCAATACCGGCGAATTTCTTGAACAGAACGGCCTTGCCTTCCATGACCGGCTTCGCTGCCAGCGGGCCGATCGCACCGAGGCCAAGCACCGCCGTGCCGTTGGTGATGACGCCGACCAAATTGCCGCGTGCAGTAAGGTTGCGGGCTTCGGCCGGGTCTTCCACAATGGCTTCACACACCTTGGCCACACCCGGCGTGTAGGCGAGTGCCAGATCGCGTTGGGTCGCGAGCGGCTTGGTGGGGGAAATCTCAATCTTGCCGGGGACCGGATAACGGTGATATTCGAGCGCGGCCGCTTTTAGGTCATCTTGGGTTGTCATGTGTTCTCCAAATGCTGCGCTAATTTTCTTCGAGGTTTTATCAGGGGGCAGGGCGCGAATAGCGGAGGGTGCTGCGGTCAACGCGTGCACTTAAAACTGTGAATTTTCCGCCTTGTCTCGTTTAAGTTTAGCACGCTGGCAAAGCGGTAATGCCCGTCCTCACTCGCTCGACGGTCGAATTCTAAAAAGGTCAAAGCAGGTCTTGACAAATATAACCATGTAATTGATCATATGGTTATGAACAGCGATTACACCAAAGCAATCCCAACCGCCTGGAAGAATGTTTCCAGCGTATTTTCAGCGCTTGGCGACGAGCATCGTCAACGCATCTTGCTGACGTTTGAGCCCGGCGAGCGGCTTAACGTTGGCCAGATCGTCGAGGTATCGACGCTATCCCGTTCGGCGGTTTCGCATCATCTGCGGATTCTTCGCGAGGCTGGTGTTCTGGACTCTGAGAAAATCGGTAAAGAGGTGTACTTCTGGCTGAACAAGAAGCAAATCAAGGAATCCTTGACGGCAGTGATCGATTACCTGAAAGCCCAGTAAATTTTTTTACGTTTATATGTCGAAATATTTGGTTATGAAAATACCGCACAGACATTTGTTTTGCACCAAAGGCCAGCGATGAAACGGCGGGGCTTTTTGCGCGCCGGGCTGGTCGCTGCTGCAGCCTCGGCATTGCCGGTATCAGCGTTGCGGCTGGATGAAGGTGCACCGGTGCTAAACCCTTGCGGGAAGCTCCCGGTGAAATTGCGCGACCATCCGTTGACGACCTCCGCGTTTGCAGAGCTTAACGCGCAGGACGTCTGGGATTGCCATGTGCATCTACTGGGTTTGGGTGAGTCTGGCGGTGGTGCTTGGGTCACGCCGAAAATGCAATCGGCGTGGCGCATTCGCATGTACGCGCAGTATCGGTTTTACCTCAATGCTTCTTGCGTTGATCCGGCACTCAAGAATGTGGACCGTGACTATCTGCTCCGTCTGCGGACGCTGATGGCGGATTTTCCGCCGGGTTTCAGGGCGATGGTCATGGCTTTTGACCGCACACACGACGCCATGGGCAAGCTACAAATCGATAAATCGGCGTTCTATCTGCCAAACACCTACGCCGGCGACTTTGCTACGGCAAATGCTTCGCGTTTCGGCTGGATCGCTTCAATCCATCCGCATCGCGAAGATGCAGCTGCGGCGGTGGCACAGGTTGTGAAGCAGGGGGCGCTGGCGGTGAAATGGCTACCGCCAGCCATGGGCATCGACCCGGCTTCGCCGCTGTGCGACCGTTTTTACGACGCGATGGTGAAACTCGATATGCCGCTCATCACCCACGGTGGCGAAGAGCGGGCGGTAGAGGGCGCGCATCGGCCTGATTTTGGCAACGTGCTGAAATTGCGTCGCCCACTGGAGCGTGGCGTGCGGGTGGTGATCGCGCACTGCGCCAGCATGGGAATGGACATCGATCTGGATAAGGGTGAAAAAGGGCCTGAAGTGGAGAGCTTCAAGCTGTTTGAGCGGCTGATGGCCGCCAGCGAATTCGAGGGCAGGCTATTTGGCGATATTTCGGCATTGCCGCAAACAAATCGTTTCGCGTATCTTGAGCAGATATTGAAACATCAGGATTGGACGGGACGCTTGTTGAACGGCTCGGACTATCCATTGCCGGGCGTGTTTCCGCTGTTTTCAGTCGATGCCTTTGTTGAAAGGAAATGGCTCAATGCCGACGTTGGAGAACATCTGAAGCAGGTTCGCCTCGGCAATCCGTTACTGTTTGATTTCCTGTTGAAGCGGCACCTGCAAATTGACGGCCTGAAGTTTGGCCGCGATGTTTTTGAAACGGCGCGCGTGTTTCGGCGCGCTATCTAAACCCAAAGGTAAACATTCATGACGACCCAATCCACCGGCCAGTTCGATCTACTCACCCAGCGTCGCTTTGCACCGTTCTTCTGGACGCAATTCCTGGGGGCAGGAAACGACAACATTTTCAAGTTTGCCTTCACCGTGCTGGCGACATTTCATGCAGTCGAATGGGGGGGCCTGGATGCAAAGCTCGCCGGGCCGGTGATCGGCGGATTGTTCATCCTGCCATTCGTCATTTTCTCGGCGACCTGCGGGCAGCTTGCCGACAAGTATGACAAGGCGGCTATCGCGCGGCTGGTGAAGAATCTTGAAATCATCTTCATGCTGATCATCGGCGCAGGATTTATCTGGAAGCTTCCCGCAGCGCTATACGTGGGCGTGTTTCTGATGGGCTGTCACTCGACGCTGTTTGGGCCCGCCAAGTTCGCCTATTTGCCGCAGCATCTGCGCGAGACTGAGCTGACGGGTGGCAATGGCCTGGTAGAGATGGGAACATTCGTCGCCATTTTGCTGGGCACCATGCTCGGCGGCGCGCTTGTCGCGATCCCCGGCATGGGACCGACCTATGTTGCCGTGGCGTCTATCGTGATCGCTGTTGTCGGAAGGATTGCAGCGGGCTTCATTCCAGCCTCGCCCGCCCCGGCACCTGACCTCAAAATCAACTGGAACCCGATCACTGAAACCTGGGCCAACCTTAAGATCGCCAACAAGAACCGTGTGGTGTTCCTGTCGATGATCGGTATCTCATGGCTGTGGTTTTTTGGCTCCATCTTTCTTACCTCATTCACCGGGTTTGCCAAAGATGTCCTGTCAGGTAATGAACAAGTCGTCACGTTGCTTTTGGCGACGTTCTCAGTCGGTATCGGATTGGGCTCGGTGTTGTGCGAAAAAATGTCCG
>JANMZU010000293.1:0-2038 GCA_031383585.1 Betaproteobacteria bacterium | reverse complement strand
CGATGCCCACGGATACACGGACGGGTTTGATTTCCAGCTACTTGTCCACCGATTGCGCGAAAAACCGGTATTCCACCCAGTGAAGCACCACATTGGCGGCCAGTAGGATGGCAGCGGCAACGATGGCGAGCAACGAGAAGTTCAACCCTGCTAATACACCGACCGCGGCCGTGCACCAAATCGTTGCAGCGGTGTTCAGGCCACGCACCGTATTGTCGTGATGCCAGATCACTCCCGCGCACATGAAGCCGACTCCTGTCACTACCTGGCCGGCAATTCGCGTGGGGCTGGAATCCTGGGTGATGAGCAATGCGACCAGGGTGTAGGCAGCCGAGCCCATACAAACCAGCGCGTTGGTGTGGAGACCCGCAGGGTGTTTGCGGATTTGGCGCTCCAATCCGATTGCCACGCCCAGTATCAATGCCAACACGAGACTGATGATCGATTGGGTCACGATTGGTGTCATTGTCATATCAGATTCCGCGAGGATGAAACGCTGCCCGGGCATGACGCAGCATGAAAGTGGCTCCCAAACCAATCTTACAGACAGCCGATCCAGAAAATGTGGAGAAAATTGCAATTATTTCTGTCGCTTGTGTACGCTGGCGAACATAGGCTACGGGGTGGCAGTATCAAATGATGTTTCAACGCCAGCATCCGCGCGCTGTTCCAGCCATAATTGATTCAACGTATTCCTCCCGCCCCAATGATCGCCCTGATACTGAACACTAGCGAGAATTGCAGTCTGATACGACAACCAGATTTTCATCAAATGTAGGGGATCGATGGCGCTTTTTGCACTGCTAGGCCTGCGAAGTGACGACAGCTCCCTATTGCGCGAGCAGTACCGTAGCCTTACGCGCCTGCTGCCCAGCATGTATGTCGGCATCTTCGCTGTGACGGTGACGCTGGTGATCGTTTTCTATCAGAGTGTGCCTGCCTGGATCGCCTTTCCCGTCCCGTCCTTTCTGACTTTCGTCGTCGTGTTTCGCACATGGTATTGGCTAAACGCGCGTCAGCGTGTCGACGCACTTTCTGCGCCGACGCACCACAAGGAAATTCGGGCCGCCACATTACTGGGCGCCGGGCTTGCGTTTGGCTTTGCAGTCGTCGGTCTGGAATTGATGAATTACGGCACCGCAACGGAACAGGCTTTGGCTCTGGTCCTGATCTGGGCGGTGGCGGTGGTCTCGGCGTTCTGCCTGCATGCCGTCCCGGTGGCCGCTGTTGGAGTCGTGATCGCGGCCAGCCTGCCTTTGAGCGCCGCGTTTCTGGTGAGCGCCAATCCGATCATCGTCCAGCTGGTACCCGTCTTCGTCATGATGACGGTGTTGATCGTGTTCGTGCTGCTCGAGCTGTATCGCGGCTTTGCCAAGCTGGTGCATTCGAACGAAACCGCGTCTCGCAGCGAAAGTCGCGCGCTACATGCCGCCCATCACGATCCACTGACTGGCCTGCCCAATCGGGCGCTACTGGCGACGCGCCTGGAAGCGATGCTGGCCCGCAAACGTGCGGCTGGCGGCAAGTTTGCGGTGCATTGTATTGATCTTGATCGCTTCAAAGAGGTAAACGAGGCGTTCGGCCATGAAGCCGGTGATGAGCTATTGCGTTTGGTGGCGCGACAGTTTGCCGAGGCTTGCGGGCCGTCGGATATCCTTGCGCGGATCGGTGGAGATGAGTTCGTGCTGGTCCAGGATGCAAGCGACGCCGCAGAGGCCGAACGCCTTGCCACGCATCTCGTTGGACTGATGGCTGCGCCGATGACGCTCGATTCAGGCCGGGTGTTCGTCGGCTGCAGCATCGGTATCTTTCTGGTTGAAGACCCTGGTCTTGATCCATTGGAATGCGTGCGGCGCGCTGACCTCGCGCTGTACCAAGCCAAAAGCGATGGCCGACGGCGACTCATGTTCTTCAATACCACTATCGACGAGATGCACCGCACCCGGCAGCAGCTGCGCGATGAATTGCGCGATGCGCTTCTTCATGAAGAGCTAGACGTCGTCTATCAGATACAGATTCGCGGCACGAGTGCCTGCGG
>JANMZU010000276.1:0-4750 GCA_031383585.1 Betaproteobacteria bacterium | reverse complement strand
GATCGACGTCATGCTCGACACACTACCGGGCAGCGACTATTTCAGCACCCGTGCCGCGATACTCGATGCCATCCCGATTGTCACCATGCCTGGCCGCATGTTTGAAGAGCGCGTCGCACTTTCTATGTTGAGCCATCTGGGCGACACCGCAGGGGTCGCTGCCAGCGGGGGCGACTATGTAGATCTCGCAGTCAAGCTTGCCAGCGATTCCAGCCTGCGCGCGGCCCAAGGCGAACTGATGCGGAGCTTGCTACAAACGTCCGCCCTGAGCGACATGGCACAATATGTCAGGCAATTTGAAGTGGCGCTGGTTCACGTCGTCGCTGCCGCTGCAAAGCGGGAAACGCCGACATGACCACCCTGCTGAATCAGGCTCAGGCATCGCTTCAAAGTGGAAATGCTGAGCTCGCGTTGCAACAGCTATCGACGCTGACGGTTGCAGAGCCCGCCAATGCCGACGCATTCGGCCTGCTGGCAATGGCCAGCGCTCGTGCCGGAAAGCCGGCTGCGGCGCAGGCTGCAATCCGCCGAGCCATCGAGCTTGCGCCGCAAAACGCAGAGTTATGCATGACGGCGGCCAATATCGAGCAGGACCTCGGAAAGCTTGATGGCGCCATCGAATTGTTGCGACGGGCTGTGCAACTGCGTCCCGCGTTTTCGCAGGCCCACAACAACCTCGGCATTCTATTTTCTGATCTGGGCAGATTCGAAGAGGCCAGCCAGGCGTTCACGTTAGCCATCCGCAGCAACCCACAATATGCACGAGCCTACGCAAACCTAGCTGTCGCGCAGATGCGTCTGCTGCAGTTAGAAGAGGCCGTGAACTCGGCCAAACGCGCGACCGAACTGCAGCCGGACTATGCGCACGGACATCATTTGCTCGCGACTGCGCACAACATGCTGGGCGACCCGCATGCAGCGGAAATGGCATTATTAAATGCACTACGATTGAAACCTGATCTCGTCGAATCCTCGCTGCTCATGGCGCAGGTGCTCAGCAAGCTCAAACGGCAGGATGACGCCGAAAAAGTAATCCGCAACGCGCTCACATCAACACCCGGACGCGCCGAATTGTGGACCTGGCTTGGCGACCTTCTCAGCGGGCGCGACGATCTAATCGGTGCGCTCGACGCATATCAGCGTTCCCTCGAACTGCGGCCGAATGACTTGACGACCACCGCGCGCGCCGCGTTGTTGCTGCCCAATATCTACGGCAGTGAAGCGCATCTCGCTGCCTGCCGCCAACGCTACGAGGGTGGTGTTGACTATCTGCTTGCGAACGTTGAGGCGCTTTCGCAACGGATCAATGGCGAACGATTCGGCATCTCCGCGCCGAGCAATTTCCTGCTCGCTTATCAGGGCGGCGACGATACTCAATTGCAACGTCGTTACGGCGAGTTCATTCAAAAGCTGCTGGCACGCGCGATACCAGGGCAGGCGGATGCGATCAACGCGCAGCAGCGCAATACAGTGGCAGGAAGGCGGATTCGGGTGGGGTTCCTGAGCCGCTTTTTCTTCAACAGTACTGTCGGCAATTATTTTGCGAGCTGGATCACCGATCTGGATCGCAGCGTGTTTGAAATATTCGTTTACCAAAAACTAGTCGTCGATGATGAGTTGGCCAATCAGTTCCGTGAAACGGCCGACCACTATGTGCAGGCCGACGAGAACTTCACGTTTTTCTCCCAGCGCATTGCGGCCGATGGGCTAGATATCCTGATCTATCCTGAGCTGGGGATGGACATGATGTGCTTCCTCATGGCCGCATTGCGCCTGGCGCCGGTGCAGATCAGCGCATGGGGACATCCGGTGACGCCCGGCCACCCAAGCATCGACTATTACCTTTCCTGTGCCGCAATGGAGCCCGCTAACGCGCAGACGCATTACAACGAGCGGTTGCTGACCCTGCCCGGTATCGGCACGCGCTATGCGATGCCGACGGTGTCGGCCGTGGCGACAGCCTGCAGCCGGACGGACTACCAGTTGCCTGAAAACGCAAATCTGTACCTGTGTTCGCAGTCGCTGTTCAAAGTACACCCCGCCAATGATCGCTTGCTGGTGGCGGCGATGGCGAACGATCCGCAAGGCGTGCTGGTAATGTTTGCTGGCCAGAACGACGGCGTGACGCAGCGCTTCATTGCGCGTCTGTCGAGGGCATTCGCCGAAGCTGGCCTTGCACCGCAGGGGCGTGTGAAACTGCTGCCATATTCAAGTCACGACGATTTCAAGCGCATCAACACGCTGTGCGACGTGATGCTCGATACGCTGCACTGGTCAGGTGGCAATACATCGCTTGATGCGCTGGCCATGGGGCTGCCGACGGTGACACTTCCCGGCGAGTTCATGCGGGGCCGGCAGACGATGGGAATGCTTACATTGCTTGGCGTCGAAGAGCTGATTGCGTCTACCGTCGACGAATATCTGGCGCTCGCCAAACGCGTTGCCACAGACAAGGAATACCGGAACGTATTGTCAAAGAAAATTCTGGCCAACTCGGCGCGACTGTTCAACGACCGCACACCGACAGCAGCGCTCGGCGTGATATTAAAGTCACTCGGCCTTGAGGTGATTAAGGGTCTGCCCTCGGGCAGCACGCTGCCGGATAAATAGCAGTGCCGGCAACCCTCCGCTGAATCACGATTTGCGGGTATTGATCAATACAAACAAACAGGCATTTTTTTCGCCACCCCCTCGCCAAGAACGCTTTCAGGCTTTGCTCCAATTGGTGAGTGCTCGATGTTGAGGCCGGGCGAAAAGGCGAAGAATGAGCATTGGCGGGCCTCTTGAAGACAAAACTTGTCAGCAACCGCACCAATGCTGGAGCTCACAGACAGCATAAACCCGTCCCGTATAATGGCGCACGCAAATCGTACGCTCGCAATGACCCCGCCTCCAACCCATCCCGTCGTCAGTATCGTCGTACCGGTCTACAACGCCAGCGCCTATCTCGAACTATGTCTCGACAGCCTTTGTACCCAGGACTTTCGCGATATCGAAATACTCGTCGTCAACGACGGCTCAACAGACAACAGCGCGGGACAGATCACGCAATGGGCCGCGCGCGATTCGCGTGTGACCGTGCTCAGTCATGCTGACAACGCCAATCGTGGCGTCGCTGCCACGCGCAACCTTGGACTTAAGCAGGCGCGCGGCGAATTTCTCTGGTTTGTTGACGCTGATGATCGTGTGCGACCAGGCGCCATTTCTCACCTGCTCGCAACCGCCAAGGCGCATGCCAATGGCATCGATGTAATTGCGTTCAACGCTTGCGAGAGCGGTCCCGGGGTCGAACCCGGCCGCGTCTACCGTCAACCAAAACCGGAGGGCGGTGTCACTGGCGAAGCGTGGGTTTCTCTGAGTTGCAGGCAAAAGGAGTGTCCGCATCTAGTCTGGCTGCGCTTCTATCACCGCGCTTACCTTGAGGCGATAGGGCTGCGTTTTCGTGAAGGCATCGTGCACGAAGACATTGCCTGGATTACCGAGGGCGACTTGCGCGCCAAGCACTTTGTCTATAGCGACGCAGTCCTCTACGATTACCAACGCAATGCGCAGTCGATCACTGGCAATGAAAGCGATGCCAGTCTGACGCGGCGAGCAGAGGGACTGATCACGGTGGTGGAGCAGCTTCGCGAAATCAATGAGCGTGTGGGCATGTCGACGGAGACAAGAAAGTTGCTGCGTGCCGAATTGGTTGGTCAGGGCCTGCAGGTGGACCGCCTGCGGCAACACATTGCCGATCCTGACTTACGCAGGCAGATCAATAGCCGCGTAACAAACGTAAATCTATGGCGCACGCTCTGGAAAGATGCCACCCGCCTTACCCGTAAACGCCAGCTCGCTCAGGTCATGCTGCGCGAGTGGTGGCAGCGCTAGCCGCGCGTAGCAACCGATGATGCCGCAGCCGCTCATTTCCACCCCAAACCTGATTCGCTTCGCATCGGTTGCAGCCGGCATCGCCATTTTCGTCGCGCCCTTCCGTGCAAGTGCGGGACTGCGCGGTGCGATGCTATTGCTGGCGGGTTTGGCGATTCTGTTTGTCCATATACGCGAAGGTCAGTTCCGCCAACTACTGCTGCCATACAAGACGCTCGTCATCGCAACCGGCCTATGGCTGTTATCCGCATGCATCTGGTCGTTTCTAAGCCCGTCGCCCGCCGAGAGCCTTTCCGTGGTGAAGCGCGATATCCTCACGCCAATGTTGGCATTCATGGTTTTTTATGCGTTGACGCGAACCCGCGCTGACATGATGCGCTGGGTGTCGATTCTGACGGCGGGCCTGTTAATTCTCACCATCATGATCGTGCGTGAGCCATTCGACCCGTTGGCGACGTTACAGGAATCCGACTATTTGACCGTAGGACTGTTGACGACCTGGATAGTCACGCTAGCACCCGTGCTTGCCTTGTCGATTTTTGCGAGTCGGCCATGGCGCGCTCGCGCAATCGGCATCGCTGGTGTCGCGATAACCTGCCTGCTGGTTTCCGCGTGGCTATCTGGTAATAGGACAGTGTGGGTTTGCTTCGCTGCGATGATTGTGGTGGCGACATTGTTCGGCACGCAATGGCGAGCTATCCGTAATACGCGCTGGCGCACCATTGCGGCTTTACTGGTCATGCTCGCCGTTATCGCGTCGTTTATGTTTGCCACCATGCAGTTCCGGGCAAAAACACAAGCGCCGAATGGCATCGGGCCGCTGGCATTTCTATTGCAGGATAACCGCGCGCCAATCCTGACCGCCGCCTTCGACATG
>JANMZU010000270.1:0-9253 GCA_031383585.1 Betaproteobacteria bacterium | reverse complement strand
CTGGCGATCAGCAGGCCGCTTTGTTCGGGCAAGCTTGCCACCGCCCGGGCATGGCGAAGAACACCTATGGCACCGGCTGCTTCATGCTGATGAATACCGGCAATGTGCCGGTAACGTCGAAGCACCAGTTGCTATCGACAGTCGCATGGCGGCTTGCTGATGAACCCGCGCAATTTGCCCTGGAGGGCAGTGTGTTTATCGCCGGGGCAGCGGTGCAGTGGTTACGCGACGGCCTCGGCATTATCGAGAGATCCGCCGATATTGAATCACTCGCGGCTTCTGTGCCTGACTCCGGCGGTGTCATCATGGTGCCAGCATTCGCCGGCTTGGGTGCCCCGTATTGGGACTCTGCGGCACGCGGTGCGATATTTGGCCTCACGCGCGGTAGCACCCGTGCCCACATTGCGCGTGCAACGCTGGAGTCGATCGCTTTTCAATCAGCCGATTTGGTGAGCGCAATGGCCGAAGACGCCGGTGCTACCTTGGCCGAGTTACGCGTCGACGGCGGTGCGGCCGTAAATGACTTTCTCATGCAATTTCAGGCTGATCTGGTTGGCGTCAACGTGGTTAGGCCAAAAATTACCGAGACGACCGCGCTGGGAGCAGCCTACCTTGCCGGGCTTGCGGTCGGTTTCTGGAAGTCAACCGAAGAAATCGCTGCCCTTTGGGCGATTGATCGTACGTTTGTGCCGAGCAGCTCAATCATTGATGTCTCCACGCGAATCGCCGCATGGCGCTTTGCGGTTGCACGTACCAGGCAAGCTTAGCGGCAACTAGACAGCGGTAGAGCGGCGGGGCGCCAAGGGAACACCCAGAATCGTGTTGACAGTAGGCGGCTTTTGGCTTAACTTACCCATCGGTCAGTTATATTTCACCGCCCTTGCCTACGAGAAATCTCATGCGCCCGCCTGTCAGACTAGACGTTTTTTACCTACTAAACAATAACTTAAAACAAACCGCAGCTGTAGTACTCGCTGCTGCGTTTACGCTAGCGGGCTGCGCCAAGCACGAATCGGCGACGGCAACTGTGCGCCCAGCGCTTGCCTATAAGATACCGGCCACGTCCGGGGTCGAAAGCGAAGTCTTTGCCGGCGACATACGCGCTCGAATTGAGGCCGACCACGCTTTTCGCGTCGCTGGAAAACTCTCACAACGACTGGTAGACGCGGGTGCAACTGTCAAAAAAGGCCAGCCACTGGCGCGTATCGACCCGCAGGACGTGCGGTTCGCGGCCGACGCCGGTAAAGCCCAGGTCGCCGCGCAGTTGACGGAGGCCGATTTTGCCGATGCCGAGTTGAAGCGTTTCCAGGATCTGTTCAACAAAGGTTTTGTCAGCAAGTCAGCACTGGATCAGAAAGCAAATATTGCGAATGCGGCCAAGGCGCGCCTCGACGCCGCCCGCGCCCAGTCGAGCGTGTCGATCAATCAAGAAGGCTACGCAACGCTATTGGCCGAAACAAACGGGGTCGTTACACAGGTGATGGTCGAAGCTGGACAAGTGGTCAGCGCCGGGCAACCGATCATGAAAATTGCCAATCCGCAAGAAAAAGAACTTGCCATCAGCGTTTCAGAATCCAAGCTGGGCGACTTCAAAGGCAAAGGTGCAGCGCCACGCGAATTGCGCGTCGCGCTTTGGTCAAATCCGGATAAATATTACAAAGCAAGGATTCGCGAAATAGGCGGTGCCGCCGATCCAGTTACTCGCACCTATGCAGTCCGCATCAGCCTGCTGGAAGTCGATGAGGCCGTACAACTTGGCATGTCGGCCTATGCGGTGTTTGTCGGCGCGAATCAGGCAGACACAATGGCTGTGCCGCTTTCGGCACTCTATGTTCGCGACAAGACCACCGGAGTCTGGCAAATCGCGGCCGATGGGAAAGTTGCCCTCAGACCGGTCACGGTCGTTCAATATCGCGAGACTTCAGCTATCGTAAAAACCGTCAACGGCAGCTTGAAGCCTGGCGACATCATTGTCGCTGCGGGTGTGCATAAGCTTCTCGAAGGCGAGATCGTCAAGGCCGTGATTGACCCCGTGGTCACCGGCGACGGCAAAGTGGCATTCGCGCCTGCGCGGACTTCGCCGTCTGCAGCAGAGGCTGACAAAAAACAAAAGCTGGCGCTGCTGGATCGACTGTTTGGCCAATAACCGGTCCCACAAGTAACACGCGTGGCGCTACAGCTGAAGGCATTGGGCCGCACCAAGCCTGCCATTGCCGCCGGCACATGAACTCACAATTTCCGCTAACTTTCCACTCATGACAAACTTCAATCTCTCGGAATGGGCACTGAAACACCAGCCTCTGGTGCTTTTCATGATCATCCTGCTTGGCGTCATCGGCATCGTTTCCTACGGCAAGCTGGGACAGTCAGAAGATCCGCCGTTTACCTTCAAGCTGATGACTGTACGCACCATCTGGCCCGGCGCAACAGCGCGAGAAGTCGAACAACAAGTCACTGACAAGATCGAAAAGCGGCTCGAAGAACTTCCGCACTTTTATATCAGGAGTTACTCCCGTCCCGGCGAAAGCCTGGTGTTTTTCTTCATTGATGATGCAGTGGCGGCGTCCGACGTGCCCGGCCTTCAGTACCAGGTAAGAAAACGCATCGGCGATATTCGTCACACGCTGCCCCCAAGCAGCCAGGGGCCCTTCTTTAACGACGAATTCGGCGATACCTTCGGCAACATTTTTGCGCTGACAGGTGAAGGTTACAGTTACGCTGACAAGAAAATTTACGCTGACCGAATTCGCAGTGAGCTAATACGAATCAAAGATGTTGCCAAGATCGATATCTTCGGCGAGCAGGAAGAGAAGATTTTCATCGAAATTTCAAACGTCAAGCTCGCCACACTGGGCGTTGACGGCACCGCGATCATTGCGGCCATGCAGGCGCAGAACGCCGTCACTCCTGGTGGCGCCTTCGAGACAGCAACGGACAAAATCTATGTGCGCACCGGCGGCGCTTTTGAAAACATCGATGCCATTCGCAATTTCACGCTGCGTGTTAACGGCCGCAACTTCAAAATAGGCGATATCGCCACGGTGTCTCGTGGCTACGCTGACCCACCGTTTTCGCGCATGCGCTACAAAGGTCAGCCTGCGCTGGGCATCGGCGTATCCATGCGCGCAAATGGCGATATTATCGAGCTCGGCAAGAAACTCGATATCTCATTGGCCAAACTGGAAGCGACGCTACCGGTAGGGCTTGAGCTACACCGTGTGAACGATCAACCACGCGCCGTCTCAGCCAGTGTCCGCGAATTTGTCCGCTCGCTGGCGGAAGCTGTCGTCATCGTTCTTGCCGTCACATTTTTCAGTCTGGGTGTGCGCACTGGCTTCGTGGTGGCGCTGTCGATTCCGCTGGTGTTGGCCGCGACGTTTCTGTTCATGTCGTTGTTCGATGTGGGGCTGCACAAGATATCGCTGGGCGCGTTGATTCTGTCACTGGGCTTGCTCGTCGATGATGCCATCATCGCCGTCGAGATGATGGCGATCAAGATGGAGCAAGGTTGGGATCGGATGCGGGCAGCGAGCTTCGCCTATACATCAACCGCCTTTCCAATGCTGACTGGCACCATCATTACCGCAGCGGGATTCCTGCCAATTGCCACAGCCAAATCCGGCACTGGCGAATACACCCGCTCCATATTTCAGGTGACCTCGCTTGCGCTGATTATTTCGTGGTTTGCAGCTGTCATCTTCATCCCCTATTTTGGTTATAAATTTTTGCCCGACTACAAGGATGGCAAGCCGGTCATCACCCCGCGCATTCGTCGTATTGCCGGCTGGATAGCGCGTATTCCAGTCGTCGGTGAAAGGTTGGCGCTGCGTATCGTCCCGAAGGACGCCACACATTCGGCCGACCACATTTCGGGCCAAAACGCGGCGCACCACGTAGATCACGACGTTTACGGCAAGCCGTTTTACGTCCGTTTTCGTAGCACAGTTGCGTGGTGCGTCACCCACCGTAAAACGGTATTGATTGCGACGTTTCTATTGTTCATTGGCTCGGTGTCCGCATTCAAATTCGTGCAGCAGCAATTCTTCCCCTCCTCCACGCGCGTTGAGTTGCTTGTAGATATAAAGCTGCCGGAGGGCACGTCATATCAGGCTACCGAAAAACAGGTGTTGGTACTTGAGGCATTCCTGGAATCCGAAAAAGACCTTCACACCAATTATGTCGGCTACGTAGGCGCCGGCGCACCCCGGTTCTATTTTCCGCTGGACCAACAGTTGCCGACGCCGAGCTTTGCCCAGTTTGTTATCACGACCAAAGACGTCAAATCGCGCGAGGTGCTACGCAGCAAACTGATCAAAATGTTTGACGAGCGCTTCCCCGCCGCCCGCACCCGCGTTCAACGGCTGGAAAACGGACCACCAGTGGGTTTTCCAGTGCAGTTCCGCGTTTCCGGTGAGGATATCCCCAAGCTGCGTGCTTTGGCTGAACAAGTAGCGGTCGTCATGCGCGCCAACAAGAGTCTCGTGAACGTCCAGTTTGATTGGGATGAACGATCTAAAATCGTCAAGCTTGACGTTGACCAGGACAAGGCTCGCTTGCTCGGCACGTCTTCCCAAGAAGTGGCGGCGTTTCTGAACAGCTCCCTGAATGGCACGCAGGTAACTTTCTTCAGGGAGCGAGACAAACAGATCGAAGTCCTGCTGCGCGGTCCCGGCGAAGAACGTGCCAAGCTGCACTTGCTGGAAAGCCTCAATGTGCCGACGCGTTCCGGGCGTGCTGTACCCCTCACACAAATTGCCAAGCTGCGATATGAATTTGAAGACGGCGTCATTTGGCGCCGTGATCGACAGCCGACCATCATCGTGCGGGCCGACATTTATGATGCTTCGATTCAGCCAGCAACGGTCACCGCCCAAATCAGTCCTTTGCTGGAGCCGATACGCGCCAAGCTTGAGCCAGGATACCGCTTGGACGTGGCGGGTGCCGTTGAGGAAAGTGCCAAGGGTCAATCCTCTATCGGTGCTGGTGCTCCGCTGTTCCTGTTCGTCGTGGTCACGGCATTGATGATTCAACTGATGAGTTTCCAGCGCGTGTTTCTGGTGTTACTTACTGCACCGCTCGGGCTGATCGGCGTCGCGCCGTTCCTGATCATCTTCAATAAGCCATTCGGCTTTGTGGCAATGCTGGGCACCATCGCGCTATTCGGCATGATTATGCGCAATTCCGTCATCCTGATCGACCAGATAGAGACCGATATCGCTGCGGGCCACGCTCCGTTCAACGCGATCATCGATGCCACTGTGCGCCGCCTTCGGCCGATCGCGCTCACTGCGCTCGCCGCCATCCTCGCGATGATTCCATTGACGCGTTCAGACTTCTTTGGCCCGATGGCCGTGGCGATCATGGGCGGACTGTTTGTGGGCACGTTGCTGACGTTGCTGTTTCTTCCAGCCTTGTACGCGGCGTGGTTCCGCATCAAACCTGAGGGCAACACCAAACTCTATACTGGGAGCGGCTTCCAGGCCGAAAGTGTCTGAAAAGCCGCGCCAGTGCTTGTATTTGCAGAGCTACTCTACTCACTGTCATTTCGAGCGCAGCGACAAATCTGCTTTTTGCGGTAAGGTTGATGAAGCAGATTTCTCACCCGATGAAACTCGGTTCGAAATGACAATAGCTGGGGTGGATAGGCACATCCTGCACACGTTTCCTGTCTGAGGCACGCTGGCGCCGCGCTACAATGTGCCTATGATTTCACTGAAGCCACCGCGCACGACGTCGCTCCTTCTGGCACTTTTGTTGGCTGCATCGCCTGGGTTCGCACAAGTCACCTCAGCTGAAAGTGCCGCGGCGCCAAAACCGCGCCCCAAGATCGGCCTGGCACTTTCCGGTGGTGGCGCGCGCGGTGCGGCGCATGTTGGGGTTATCAGGGTGCTGGAAGAGTTGCGCATCCCCATCGATTTCATTGCCGGCACCAGTATGGGTGCAGCCGTCGGCGCCGCCTACGCATCCGGCACGTCGATCAAAGAGTTGGAGCGCCGGTTTGAATCGGCCGACTGGGACGATTTACTGACTGATACCAGCCCGCGTGAGGACCGCAGCTTCCAACGGAAAGAGGAAGACCAGACGCGTTTGTTAAAGCTCGAACTCGGCGTCAAGGATGGCAGCGTTCGACTGCCTGCGGGCGCGATTTCCGGACAAAAGCTCGACACGCTTTTCAGTCTGGTCACGCGGAACGCGCCGGGCACGACCGAATTCGACAAGCTGCCGATCCCATTTCGCGCCATTGCCACCAACGCGGAAACCGGACGGATGGCAGTGTTCGACCGCGGTCGACTGCCGGACGCGATGCGCGCATCCATGTCGGTACCGGGTGCCATCGCCCCCTATCCGATCGGCGACAAAATTTATCTCGATGGTGGGCTTACGCGAAATCTGCCGGTCGATGTGGTGCGGCGCATGGGTGCCGACATTGTGATCGCCGTCAATATCAGTTCACCGTTATTGAAGCGCCACGAGATTCAATCTATCGTCGGTGTCTCGCTGCAAATGATCAATATTCTCACCGAGCAGAACATGCGTGCATCGCTGGAGTCACTTGACCCCACCGATTTTTTGATTTCACCCGCGCTCGATACCATCGGCTCCACCGATTTCAATTTGGTAGCCGACGCCATCACTCTTGGTGCTGCCGCAACGCGGGAGCTGGCACCGATACTTAGCAAGCTTTCGGTCCCGCTGCAGGAATTTGCCGCACATCGAAACATGCAGGCTGCTCGCGCCGACATCCCTTACGCGGCCACCGATCGCATTGATGAGATTCGTGTCTTGGGGCTGCAACTAGCCAACGAGCAGGAACTCAAGCGCACCCTGGGGGTGAAGGCCGGTGACCCGGTCGACTTCAAAAAGCTCAACATCGGCATCAGCCGCGTTTACGGCAGCGGCTATTTTGAGCGCGTCAACTACGGGCTCACTACCGAGGGCAATCGCAACATTCTCGAAGTAAATGCGGTGGAAAAACCATGGGGACCCAATTACCTGCGTTTTGGCTTGACCATGGCCGCTGACACGGCCGGCGAAGGCCGCTTCAATCTACTTGTCCGCTACCAACAAACACAATTCAATTCAGCCGGTGCAGAGTGGCGCCACGATTTGCAGGTCGGCCGCGACAACCGCTTCGCTTCGCAATTCCAGCAGCCGTTCGGCGGCACCGGCATCGCCAACGCCCTGAGCATCGTACCCGCTGTGGAAATATCGCGCCGTCCCATCGACCTCTACCTTGACGGCAAACGCGCCGGCCAATACCAGATTACTGGCAAGATGGCGAGCTTTGACTTTGGCGCAGACCTCGGCCGTGAAGCCATCGTACGGTTAGGTGTGGTGCGCGGCAATACCGATGCATCGGTCAGCATCGGCGCACTGCTGCCGGATTTCAAGTCACGTCAAGGCGGCCTTCGATTCAGGCTGCTTTACGATAATCTTGATGACGCGAACTTTCCGCGCGCCGGTCGCATCGTCAGTCTCGACTATCTGGCCAGCCTCAAATCATTCAGCGCAACCAATGAATTTCGCAAGTCTGAAATCAACTATCAGGACAATGTTTCTTTCGGCCGCCATACCTTTTCCGTCGCCGGGCGCTACGGACGCGTCTCTGGCGGCGTTGCGCCAATTTTTGATCAGTTTTCCCTCGGTGGATTCCTGCAACTTTCGGGATACCGACCGGGTGAGCTAATTGGGGAAACCGTCGCGTTTGGCCGGGTCGCTTATTACCAGCAGATGAGCAATCTGCAAAATCCATTTGGCAAACATATCTACGCGGGCGTGTCTGCGGAGGTCGGGCGCGCATCTGGCATTGTCAGTTTCCTATCCGATGGCAAGGTGAAATCGTCAGTCGGGCTTTTTGCCGGATTCGATACAGTGCTGGGTCCGCTCTTTCTGGGCTTCGGAAAAGCGCCTCAGCGTACCGCCAATTTCTACTTCTTTCTCGGACAGCCGTGAATGTCACCGCCTACGCTGGATCAGTTGATCGAATGGCGCCTGTCGCGACGCGATGCACTCAAACTCGGAGCGGCGACCGGCCTCGTTAGTCTCCTCGGACTGTCGCAGTCGGCTTGCAGCACGCTGGCCAAAAGCGACGGCAAGTCGGCAACATTAGGCTTCAAAGGCGTGCCGATCACCGTCGCGGATACCGTCGTCGTGCCGGAGGGCTACTCATCGCAGCTCTTTTTCGCGTGGGGCGATCCGATTTCTGATGGGCCTGCCTACAAGCCGGACGCATCCAACTCCGCTGCGGAGCTGGCCTTGCAGGCAGGAATGCATCACGATGGCATGAACTTCTTTCCGCTACCGTTAGGCGCGGAGAATTCAGACCACGGATTGCTGGTGCTGAACCACGAATATCTCGACCAGCGCCTGCTTTATCCCGATGCGATTAAAACCTGGACGGCCGAAAAACTCCTGAAGGCACAGAACGCCGTCGGCTGCGCAATCATTGAGGTCAAGCGCGAAGCCGGACAGTGGAAAGTGGTGCGCCCTTCCAAATACGCGCGCCGAATCACCTCACGTACGCCGATTGCCATCGGTGGCCCGGCGCGAGGATCGCCCCTGTTGCGTACCGCTGCCGACCCGGCGGGCGTTGAGGTGCTAGGCACCAACTCGAATTGCGCAAATGGTTTCACGCCGTGGGGTACCTATCTCACGTGCGAAGAAAACATCCACAGCCATTTCGCACAACCCACCGGCAAACCCACCCTCCAGCAAACGCGCTACCGGGCATGGCCGAGCTCCGGCTATCGCTGGCATGAACACGACGAACGCTTCAATATCGACAAGCACCCGAACGAGTTCAACCGCTTCGGCTGGATCGTTGAAATCGATCCGTTTGATCCTTCGTCAAAGCCGGTCAAACGCACTGCACTCGGCCGGTGCGCGCACGAAAGCGCATTTCATACGCTGGCGCCGGACGGTCGAGTGGTCATTTACACTGGTGACGACACCCGCTTTGAGTACATTTACAAATTCGTCTCGCGCGACGTCTATAACCCCAAAGATCGCGCCGCCAACCGCGATCTGCTGGATCACGGCACGCTTTACGCAGGCAAATTCAACGACGATGGCTCGGGCAACTGGCTGCCCCTGGTACACAGCCAGCTCGGTTTGACGGCTGCCAATGGTTTTGCCGATCAGGCTGATGTACTGGTGCACGCCAAACTCGCAGGTGAGCAAGTTGGTGCCACAAAAATGGACCGTCCGGAGTGGATTGTGATTCATCCGAAAACCGGCGAAGTCTACGCCTCGC
>JANMZU010000442.1:0-2596 GCA_031383585.1 Betaproteobacteria bacterium | reverse complement strand
CGGCATCATCGGCGCGGTGCTCGGCCTGATCCACGTCATGGAGCATCTCTCGGAGGGCATCGACAAGGTCGGCCCCGGTATCGCCGTGGCCTTTGTCGCCACGATCTACGGTCTGGTCCTGGCGAACATGATCTGCTTTCCGATCGCCGCCAAGCTGCGGTCCCGTTCTGCCGCCGAGGTGTTGATCAAGGAGATGGTCCTCGAGGGCATCCTCAGCATCCAGGCCGGCGACAACCCGCGCATCATCGAGGAAAAGCTGAAGAGCTTCCTGGAAACTGACAGCTGAACAGCGCCTGACCAATAAAAAATGGCCGACATTGTCGGCCATTTTTTATTCTGGCGGTGACTTGGGTTTCAACGCCAAAACGACTTTCACAGTGTGGTTGGGGTCGTCTCCGCGCTCGACTTCAAAGCCGAGTCGCTCCGCCAATGCCAGCATGCCGTTATTCGTCGACAGCACTGCACCGTCCATGGAGCTATATCCCGCTGCTCGCGCGCAATCGATCAGCGCTGCCATCAGCATACGGCCCACCCCTCGCCCCTGCCATGCATCGGCGACCACGCAAGCAAATTCAACACTTGCCCGATCCGGGTTGGGGAAATATCGTGCGACACAAATAATTTCATCGGTCTCAGGTACCAGTGCGAGCAGCGCCATTTCGCGGTCGTAATCGAGCTGGGTGAAGCGGGCCATCATTTCTGGCGAAAGTGCAGATAAGGGATACTGAAATCGAGCGTAACGCGAGGCAGGGGAAAGTTTAGCGACGAAGGCATGCTCCCGCTCTGCATCGTCAGGACGAATGGGGCGCAACAATAGGGCGTTGCCGCCTTTCAGTTGTACTAGCCGTTCAAGCTCGATCGGGTAAGGGAATATCGCCATGTGCTGATAGCGCGCATCATTAATCGGCATGTCGACGTTAATGACCACACGTGCGTCAACCACCGCAGCGCCGGCTGGATGTACGAGCACCGGATTCAGATCCATTTCCTCAATCCACGGCAGCAGACACGCCATGGTCGAGACGCGCAGTAGCACATCGATTATCGCGCTATCGTCGATCGCCGGGACATCACGGTATGCATTGAGTACGCGGCGAATTTGTGTTGACTGCATCATCGCCATGGCGAGGCGCGGATTGAGTGGCGGCAACGCCAGTGCAAGATCGTGAAGCGCTTCCACCGCGATTCCCCCGGCGCCAAAGGCGATGGTCGGCCCAAAAACCACATCGCGCTTCAGCCCTACCAACACTTCGCGCTGATGCGGGAACTTCAGCATCGGCTGAATATTCACACCAGCCAGTTTCGCTTTTGGCTTGGCGCGTTTCACGTGTTCCATCATGTCGTCGAATGCATGCCCCACCTGTTTGGTGTTGATGAGATTCAGACGCACACCACCGACGTCGCTTTTATGGGTGATATCGGGCGAGTGAATTTTCATCGCAACCGGGTAGCCCATCGCCTTTGCAGCGGCTTGTGCTTCTTCGCGCGTCGCAGCGATCTTACCCAGCTTCACCGGAATGCCGAAAGCAGCCAGCAAGGCTTTCGCCTCGATTTCACTCAGCAAGGTTCGCTTTTCGCGCAACGCCTGCGCGCGAATCTGTGTCGCTTCAGCCACAGCGCGCGAGGCCTCGTAAGCGCTTACACCGGCGAACGCCGGCACAGACTCTAGCAACATTTCCTGATGGCGTTTGAAGTGGACCAGAAAAGACATCGCCTCCACAGCATTTTCGGGCGTCATGAAATTAGCTATGTCGGCTTTTTCAAGCATCGCACGCGCCTGCACGATCGAGGCGCCACCGAGGAAAGCGGTAAATACCGGCTTATCGTTTTGCTGTGCGACGGCGATAATTGCGGCAGCCGCAGCTTCAGGTGTCGTCGCCCGCTGTGGGCAGAAGAGCACCAGCAAAGCATCCACGCCGATGTCCTCAACGACAGCTTCCGCAGCCGCCGTAAACCGCGCTGGCGTAGCGTCGCCAATGATATCGACCGGATTTGCCTTTGACCAATGTGCTGGGAGTGCCGCGTTCAATTTGTCAATCGTGGCTTTTGAGAGCGTGGCAAGCTCAAGGTGATTGTCCACTGCAGCATCGGCTGCCACTACGGCCGGGCCACCGCCGTTGGTGACAATGCCTAGTCGAGATCCAGCGGGGCGTTTCTTGCTCGCGAGTATGCGTGCGGCGGCAAATAGCTGAACTGAACTCGATACACGTACCGCCCCGGATCTCGCGAGCGCTGCATCGAAAACCGCATCACTGCCGGCCAATGCACCGGTATGGCTGGTCACCGCCTTGGTGCCCGCGCTATGGCGTCCCGCCTTGTACACGACTACCGGCTTGACCCGCGCGGCGGCGCGCAACGCAGAAATGAAGCCTCGCGCGTCGCGTATGCCCTCGACGTACAACAAAATACTTCGCGTCTCGGCGTCGTGCACGAGGAAATCGAGTACTTCACCAAAGTCGAGGTCGAGCGCGCCACCCAGCGATACCACGCTGGAAAAACCGATTTCGGTCGTGGCCGCCCAATCAAGCAACGCAGTACAAACGGCCCCTGACTGAGAGACGAGTGCAAGTGGGCCGGGCCTGCAAGTGGCGTTGGC
>JANMZU010000196.1:0-4912 GCA_031383585.1 Betaproteobacteria bacterium | reverse complement strand
CGTCATCCTTTCCGCAGCACCACGGGCTATGAGCTGCAGACACAAGGGTGGATATCGCCGCGTGACGACGGCGGGCTGGTGCATTCAGTCAACGGACAGCTTTTAATCATCCTTTGCGCGGAGAAAAAATTGCTGCCTGCTTCAGTCATCAAAGATGTGACCAAAGCCAAAGCCAAGGAAGCCGAGCAGCATCAAGGCTACAAGCCAGGCAAAAAACAGCTGCGCGACATCAAGGATCAGGTTGCTGATGAACTTCTCCCCAGGGCGTTCGCTGTCCGTCGCCGCACCGGCATATGGATTGATCCTGTCAACGGCTGGTTGATCATGGACGTCGGTTCGTCAAATCGAGCCGATGAGGTCGTGACGCTGCTAAGCAGGTCGATTGATGACCTGGTCATCGAAAGGCTGAAGACAGCCATAGCGCCAGGTACGGCGATGACATCCTGGCTGGCAAACAACGATGTCCCGCATGGTTTCAGTATTGATCAAGATGCTGAACTGCAGTCACCGGTTGAAGAAAAAGCAACCGTGCGCTTCGTGCGCCATACGCTTGACCCCAAAGAGATCCAGCGACACATCTCCGCCGGAAAGCAATGCACCCAGCTGGCATTGACCTGGGCTAATCGGGTGTCATTTGTGCTGACTGACACGCTGACGCTCAAGCGGGTTCTACCCGTCGATGTCATTCGCGAGTCTGAGGCATCAACCGGACAAAGCGATGATGAACGTTTCGACGCAGACTTTACGCTGATGACGGGCGAGCTACATCACTTGTTGAATGATTTGACGCCTGCACTTGGCGGCGAGGCGTCTTCCAGTGGCATCTGATAGCGTTGGTTGGAAACCCGTATGGCGTGTCTTCCAACCAGGCACGTCGTTCAATTAATGCTATTTTGCAGTCTATGTCGCGGTTGTCGCAGCGGCGCTGCGCTCTGAGTCCTGGCGCGCAAAGTACGGAGCGTTGTGCGTGGTCGGCCGCAAACCCAAGCAAATTGGCATCATGCAACGAGACACTTTGCGCGACCACGCTGTCTTGATCAAAGCTGAACCGGGGCAGGTGAATTGCCGTTAGCAGTACGTCCATGAACCACAAGGCCGAATTGGGATACAGTCGCGCCATGACAAATATTTCAACTGTTTCATGGCTCGCATATTGCCGGGCCGGTTTCGAGCCTGATCTGGCGGCTGAATTCAAAATGCGTTTCGGTGCCACGCCGTCTAACATCCTGGCGCCGCCGCTGAGTGGCTATGTACTGGCTTCATTTGCAACGAAAGATGCCAGACGCGGATCGGCTCTCGCCGATTGGCGGGACTGGATTTTTGCCCGACAGTTGCTGCGTGCCAATGCCGCGCCTGTCCTGTTGGCGACGAATGATCGCGTCACGCCGATCGTTGCTGCCGCCAAGGCTTGGCTTATCCAGCAAAAAGTGGCGAAAGTAGGGGGCGTCTGGATTGAATACCCAGACACAAACGACGGCAAAGCGCTATCCAAGCTATCCCAGGCGCTGCAATTGCGCATCAGCGCGGAATTCATTGCCGGCGGACTGTTGCACAAAGATGAGACGCTGCCGCGCCTGCATGTGTTGCTAACGCCAGACCGCCAGGCGTTCTTAGCCTTGGCCGACACACGAACTGCATCTTCATGGCCGTTGGGAATTGCACGTTTGAAAATGCCGCGCGAAGCGCCCAGCCGGTCGACGTTGAAGCTTGCCGAAGCACTGCATGTGTTCGTCGGCGACAATGAGGAGCGCATCCTGCGATCAGAGATGAAAGCCGTCGATCTAGGCGCCGCACCTGGTGGCTGGACATGGCAACTGATCAACCGTGGGTTGCATGTGACGGCGGTGGACAACGGCACGTTGAGGGGGGATCTGGTCGACAACGCGCTGGTGAGGCACTTGCGCGAGGACGGTTTTCGCTATCGCCCCAAACGACCGGTCGACTGGATGGTATGCGACATGGTGGAACAACCTGCCCGTATTGCGCAATTGGTTTCACTTTGGTTTAGCGAGGGCTGGACTGAACGCTGCATTTTCAATCTCAAGCTACCGATGAAAAAGCGCTTGGAAGAAGTGGAAAAATGCAGCGCCATCATCGAAAAAGCACTAAAAATGACTGGACGCGACTATGAAATTCGCATCAAGCAGCTCTACCACGACCGGGAAGAAGTGACTGGCTTTTGCCGTTTCGTGCCGCGTTCCGAACGTTGAGGCACCAATTGCTCAGCGCAGTCCAACGACAAGAAATAAGCCAAATTTATTTAAAAACAATAAATTAAGACTTGTATCTAGAATTTACCAGAAGATAGAGTCTCGCAAAATCCACCTTAATCCGGAAATTCTCCAGGGCAGTTGAGACTGTTGGCGTAGCGGAGGGAGCGCTAATTGTTAGGCCGCGAGTTAGCTTCACGTCGGGCTCTGGCGTATTGATCCTCGCGCTCAAGTTGCTCCAGATAGCGCTTCTGGCGCTCCACTTCAGCTTTTGCGCGTTGAAGATTGGCGGCCTCCTCATAGCGCTGGCGATTTTCTTCTAACGCGCGGCGTTGAGCTTCGCTGGCCATCTGCCACTGATCCTCATAGTTGCGACGAGACGAATCATAGTTCGACGACGAAGAGTAGCTCGGCGCTTGACGTGGCGCGTTGCGTTCGTCGACAACATACTGTTTGTTCTGGCTGTCCGCTGACCGTACCGCGTTCGACTCCAGACGCAGCTTGTCGTCGGCTTCACGCTGCGCCCGCAATTCGTCCAACAGACGTTGCTTATCGGCGGCGCGCTTTTCCTCAGCTTCTTTAAGCCGCCGCTCATCTTGCTGGACGGCAATCACACGTTCCCGATCCAGGCGCTGGCGAGTCTGCTCGCGATCGTACTGCCAATAGAGACCGCCGCCCACTGCGCCAATGGTGCAGAGCGCAATCCAGGTGAGTGGCTTGGCCAGGATTGCCGTTGACCCGAGGCCCGCCGGCGCGGCGCCGGCCATTACCGAAGCGTCATAGCGATCGCGACTGGCCGCAGAGGTAAGCACACTAGCGGCTGCCTTCAAGTGTGCCAGTTTCGCATCTCGCTCCATGCTTGAGAGTGACGTATCTGCTGACACCTGTTCGAGGGCCGATTTCGCAGCGCGTCGAATGGTGGCATCGGTATCACTTTGGCGAACACCGAGAACTTCATAATGCGTGCGGGACATATGTGATGCGCCTTACAGATTAATAGACAAAATTATAAGGGAAATTGTGTGAATAAATGGCCTAACGCCGACCGAAATTGAGCGCTTTCTTCGACTGATAAGCTGCATGTAGCGGTCAATTTTTGGTCGCTTCGTAGCGGGCCTTGTTTTCGGCGTTCGGTGGATAGAGGCCGGGCAGCGAGGCGCCATTGAGCACCTCCTGCATGATCCAGTTTTCGATTCGCTCTTGTTCGGGCGCCACTGCGACGACTTCAGCGAGCAACGCCTGTGGGATGAGCACTGCGCCATCGGCGTCTGCGACGATAACATCGTCAGGGAAAACCGCCACGCCGCCACAGCCGATCGGCTCTTGCCAGTTCACAAACGTCAGCCCGGCGACCGATGGTGGCGCAGCTACCCCTTGGCACCATACCGGCAAATTGGAGCCCAGCACACCCGCGACATCGCGAACTACCCCGTCCGTGATCAGCGCTGCTACGCCGCGCTTTTGCATGCGCGCGCACAGAATGTCCCCGAAAATACCGGCATCGGTAACGCCCATCGCGTCCACGACGGTAATACAGCCCGCCGGCATCGCCTCGATTGCGGCTCTTGTAGAGATCGGCTTGGACCACGATTCAGGTGTCGCGAGATCTTCGCGGGCAGGGACAAAGCGCAACGTGAATGCGCGACCAACCAGACGAGGTTGGTCGGCGCGCAATGGCCTTGTGCCGCGCATCCAGACGTTGCGCAAGCCCTTCTTGAGCAAAAGTGTCGTGATGGTCGCGGTTGTTACCTTTGAAAGCGTGTCGATAATTTCAGGCTCTAGCGTCATGATTGTTCTTTCGCAAGGAAATGAGGATTTTCAGAAAATACTGAAGAGCAAATTGAGCGTGCAATCGATAAAACTGGAAAAGTGTTTGTAAAACCTTCTAGGTTGCCTATCCGTGTGCCTGTCAGCCTTTTTATGCCCCGGAATGCCCGCCAAATGGCGTTCTTCAATCTAGAATGCGAGTTGAGTGTCGACAATGCAGAACGGTATCACCAACGTGTTTTGAGGCACAACTGGTATCAGCTTGATCAACGCGTCACAACACGGCATCGCGAACTACCTCAATCGTGATCGCTAACAAGCGCGCGGAGGGTATCGACGCAGATGTGTTCTCGCATACATCGAGTGGAATTATTCGTTTCAGTTCAGCCGAGATTTCCCTTAGAAACTGAACAGGGCGGATAAATTGGCGTAAATATCGCTAGCAAGTCAAAGGGTGACGCCATTAGTTTAAAGGAACAAACGCTAGCGGTCTCTACAGACTTATGAATCGGCGCGCCTCGGCGACGACGACAGCGTTACGCGCGCGGCTAGGTAAGAATCCCAACGTTCCGCTGACAGCCATCTATAGTAGGAACGATGGAATCGTTTCTTGGCAAACCTGCGTTTTGCGCGAGGAGCTTTGGGCCGAAAACGTCGAGGTCAAGAGTGCGAGCCATCTAGGGATGTGTGCAAATCCCGCTGTCATTCGCCTCGTCGCCGACAAGCTCTCGCGCAAGAAAATAACCATGGGGCGCAACTAATCTACGAACACCGGCCGTGGGCTTTTCTTTTTGATACGACCGGTAATTTGGAACGCTCCTGGAATGTGCAGGTGCACAAGGAACGAGTCACAAACCACTGCTGAGTCCTCTAGCAAGTACAAACGCAGTGTCGACTGACCCAGTCCACTTTTCATTGAGGGTTTAAGCCGCTCT
>JANMZU010000178.1:0-12472 GCA_031383585.1 Betaproteobacteria bacterium | reverse complement strand
CGCCAAGCCTGTCGGCTACCCGCGCCGGGGTTCGCGATTTCCTCGTCAAACTCGATCTGCATAGCGCCATTGAAGGCGTGACCGGCAATCTGTTTTTCAGCAACGCCAAAGACAAGACTGCGGAGTATGTCGAGAAATATGCTGCAGAGCTCGGTATCGGCACACCAGCCAAACCGGACGCGGACAAACCAGCTATCGCGCCTGTCGCCGCCACAGACACGGGCCGGGCCATCCGGCGTGACGCGCTCGTGTCGGTCATGAAAGACGGCAGGTTCAAAACCGCCTCTGTGCAACTGTTGCGACCTCGCGAGGAATACGTGCTCAAGGAGATGCGCGAGCGGCTCAAGAAGGGCGAATTACTCATGTCCGACGCCATGCCTTATCACATCGTCGATGTGGTATTTGTCGGCGTGGATGTCATTCGTATCAACGACATCAACATCAAGGACATGTTGTGGGATGTCGATGTATTCATGTGGTTCAAGTGGTCCAGCAGCCGGCTGGAGCCCAAGGACATCGAGAAAATCGGCGCGGTAAATGCCGTCAAGGAGTCGTCGTCAATCCTGAAAGAGGATTTCTCCGAAGCCACCAAATATCGCGCCTATCGCAAACGCCTCACGCTGGGTGCGCCATTCGACCTGGCCGCGTTTCCGTTCGATGCCCAAACCCTGCCGTTGTCTATTGCCCATGCCAACAAAAACTCCACACACATCATGCTGGTACCGGATACCAGGCATATGGAAACCGCCGCCATTGCGGACATCAAGCCACAGGAATGGCAGTACCTTGGGCGCAATATTTTTTCTGACCTCTACCGCTACGAGTCTACGTTCGGCGATCCGGACTATCGGCTGGGCACCAATTACAAGAGCCCGATCTATTTCTCGACTGTCAACATGGAGATTGGACTGAAACGTATCCTCCAACCCTACTTGTTCACATTTTTTCTGCCGCTGGTTATCATCCTTGGCATCATCCTGCTTGTCCTGTGGGTGCCGTTGGACCAGTTCGCACCGCGCATCAATGCATCAATCTCTGGACTGGTCGGCATTCTGGTTTATCACATGTCGCAGAAGGGCTCGTTTCCGAAGGTCGGCTACACCATGATCGCGGATTACTACTTTCTGACAGCGTATGCACTTGTGGTGGCGATGATCATCGGTATTATCTTCACGCAGACGTTGATGTCGAAGGGGCAGAAGGACGAAGCGAAAATATGGAACCGCCGATTCAGCATTGGCTCGGCAGTGGCCGCTGTAGCCATCTATGCGTTCATGACGCTGGCGTCGATGTAAAGCAGATCTCGCCTCTCTCCGGGGCCTTATGCTTGCCCATCCCACGAATCAAGATCGTCTTTTACGCGGTGCATGCGCCCCCCGTCCAGCAGAGGCCCCTTGGTTCGCGAATATGCAAGGTACTTGCCTGAATCAGGGTAGCTTTTGCGGCAAATCCAGTATTGGCGAGCCTTCCAGAGCCAAAATACCTCGAACTCCGCACCAATGCTGGTTCCTTATATTACTTTAGGAACAACTTGGAAACCCGCGTGCTAGGGACGCGGGTTTCCAAGTTGCTACTAAAGTGGTGTTGAGTGAGCAAAAAACGAAGAGGTTTTCAACCGATCAGGCTTGCAGAGGTTGCACCGCAGCGGGTGGCGGTGCCTCGGCCAGATCCGTTACAAGTCGTTTTTTGAATCGCGCGATGAATCGCGACAGCGGCGCTCCGTCGATAACGTTGTGATCAGCCGTAAAATTAAGCTGCAACACCTCCCGCTCAACGGCCTTTTCCTCTACGAGTACGACTTTTTTTGAAGTGGCGGCGATGATCAATGTCAGCGTCATCGGCGAAATCGTCCAGCCGATGAGACGTCCGTCTATTTTCCAGGGAAGCGACGTCAATGCGACTGTGCCGGCCACGGCCTTGAACAGCCGGGGATCGCGCCGAATGAAAAACCAGATTATTTTTCGAATGAATCTCGGCAGGGAATAAAACTGCGACTCGAGCGCTGAAACCGGGCCACGGCCTACATTTAGAGGTTTTCGTTTAGCTTCCCTCATCGCCGCGTCGATCTCCACCAGCCCCTTTTTGTTAGCGGCTCTAATAATAAATGGCACCGGTAGTCGCATCCCCTCAACTTTTCGTTCGGTCATGATAGACAAATCGACGTCGTCGAACACAACCAGCTGGCGCCTGGAATTCAGATAAGCATGCATCTCTGGCTCTGCGGCAACGCTGTCAGCCAGAACCTTTGCGATGTAGGTGGTGAGAGTCACGCGTATTCCGGACTGGTCGGAGTATTTTTCCATTTGGGTGTGGATTCCCGCCAACTCCACATCGAACGAGATATGGATCATGTCCTTTCTGCGCGCTTCGTCCATGACGTCCCAGATCATGCGGCGCATTCTGGGCACGTCAACGGTGCGATAGCCTGTGCGCGGCAGGATCTTGCTCGATTTCAACAGCGCGACACCCAGCGGTGAAGATTTCAGTTTCTGTAGAAGGGAAATCATGGCGCGGAGGAATAAAAGATATAGTGGCGAGAATCAAGCAACTGTAGACACCCGTCGGCTTGTGTAGAGCCAAAACAAGCTTGAAGTTTGACGGATGCAGATTGGAAACGCAAACGTACCAACAGCAAATTATGCGGGAGAATTCTTGGCAAGGCCCCCTGACCCAGTTCCTGCTTCGTCAATCGCAATTTATGGCTGCATGAAGTTGTCGCGCCACGCCTGACGAGAGCCGCGCTGTTGGTACAAACAATTTTGCGGCGTATGTTACTGGCGGAAGTGCTGCTTTATGCGGTGCTGGTCTATCTGCTGGCTGGCAATGATGCGAGTTGGTTGACGATTTTAGGAGTCGTGGCACTGCTGGCACTTTTGTGGCGCCTCTATCTGACGTTTGTGAGCCATCTATTGGCGCGGCTTTCGAGCCGGGGTCGGACAGTCCGTGTGGGGGACTGGAGCGGGGCTACCAAAGCGCTGTGCAGGGAGTTCCTGGCTCGCCAAATCTGCCTTGGATGGAGTCAGCCGTTCCCACAACTTTCATTGGGAAAGGAGCCATGCGGCGGGCCCGAAGGGGTACCGATCCTGCTCGTGCATGGCCATTTCAGCAATGCCGGGCTCTGGGTGAGATTTCGCCAGCGTATTGCAGCTGCGAGTATCGGGCCCGTTTACACAATTTCATTCGCGCCCTACTTTGGCGATCTCGACGAATTTACGGCGCAGTTGGCTGCGCGAATCGAATCGATCTGCGCAGAAACGGGTGCTTCCAAGGTCACTCTGATCGGCCACAGCATGGGTGGTCTGGTGTGTCGACGCCTGCTGACCTTGCATTCACGCTCGCGCGTCGCCAAACTCGTGACCCTTGGCACGCCGCATCACGGCTCACACTACTCGCGCTGGCTATTGGGCAAGAACGCTCAACAGATGCGAGTCGGAAGCGAGTGGCTAGCTGGTCTTGCTCGCGCTGAGGCACCGACGCAGCCGCCTCCGACACTGTCTCTTTATAGCCTCTTTGATGAAATCATCTGCCCGTCGGAATCAAGCATTTTGCACTGGGCGCGAAACGTTCCGATTAACGCTGTGGGCCATTACGGCCTGGTCTTCTCCGAAGTCGCATCGAGTGAGGTAATCCGCTTCCTGGCTGAGGTCGAATAGCCGGTTGAGGACAAATTTTGCGAGTTTTCGCGCCTCGGCAGAAATGGCAGAACTCTTGTTCCGGATTTGATCCGGCTTTGATTGGATCAAACTCAACTGGGCTTGTGAAACCCCAATACCTGGTAGCGAACCATGCCGAGTCGGCCCACAAGCTTCAGACCGTGCATGGCCAGGTCACTGCTGCTAAAAGTATCGCCAGTCAGTTGTTTTCGCAGTGCCAGCAGAAAATCATAAGTCGGAATGGTGTTTGCGGTGATATCTTTCTTATACGTGAACGCAAAGCCGGTCTCTTCGGCGAGCTTCTCATAGGCACTCATTGTGCACACTTGGCAGTGCCCGAATAATTGCTTCGTGGGACCGGCGCTTGCGCCCAGCCGCGCAACCGGCGCGTACCAAGCCGCGGGGAGCATATCAGAGAGCGCCAGGTAGCCGCCCGGTTTCAAAACGCGAAACGCTTCATCAAAGAAACGGCGGCGGTCAGGAAAATGGAAAATGCACTCTACCGCGAGTACGCGATCAAATGCCTGGTCAGCGATCGGCAAAGCACAGGCATCACCCTGCTTGAATTCGATATGGTTGCCATTTTGGGCTGCAACTTTCAGGCGCGCTCGTTCCAACTGACGTTCATCGATATTGACGCCCACAAGATTCAAATCAGAGCAATTCTCATTGAGGCTGGCAATAGTGCCGCCAAAGCCACAACCCACATCGAGAATCTGTTGTCCGTTTGCCACATTAGCGGCGATATAGACTTGGTGGCTGAGGGCTTCAGCGGCCAGCGCATAGTCTTTTGCCGTTTGAACAGCAAGCGAAGGATCTGCCCAGTAGCCCCAATGAACATGCCGTCCGAATGCGATTTCAAATTCGGGGTCGCCTTTCTCCAGCCGCTGCAATACCACATCAAAATAAGGCAGATTGACGCTCACAGGGAACTCATGCGGTTGTCGACTCCAGCTTGGCGCACGGACGAGCAAATGACGCGTAACCGCCCTTCATTGTCGCGCAGCCATGCTTCCATCAGTGCACGATTGTCTCTTTGCCAGGGATGAAAACCTGGACGCAGGTAATCCATCACCGCGCCGAAAGCAAATCCCACCGGTCCTCGCAACGCGAAAACCACATTCTTTAATGAAACGGTACCCCCCTCCTTCCTTGGTCCTTGCTGCGGTCTCAACTGGCGATCTCTGCGCAGGAGGTGGATATAAGTGGGCAAGAAGAAGAGGAAGTAGAACGCAAACGAAACAAAAATAAACATGCTTACACGTCGAAGCCAACCGCCACCAGCCGCTACATATAGATCGAAGCAAACAGCCTTGTGTTCTGTTTCCTCGGCCGCGTGCCAGCCCCAGAACAAGGCCATATCCGGCGCTGCTTTCATCCATTTTGCGTTTGAGTTCAGCATATGTTCGGCCAGAATTGCGGTGTAGTGCTCGTAGGCGCAGACAGCGGCAAGATTTGTGAGCGGAGAGAGAAAAATCCTGCCCATTTTTTTCCACCAGAGCAAGAATGGCTCGACAATATTCTCGAATCCCTGCCTTTCCAGGGCCTCGTTGTAGTGGCGGTGCTGTGCGGCATGCAGCGATTCCTGCACCGTGAAATCGCGCACTTCCTGTGCAAGTCGTGGCTGTTTCGATAAATCCATGTCCATTGCGACCTGCCGGGCTGTCTCATGGAAATACTGTTCGCCGGCAGGTAACATGAATGAAAATGCGTTGAACCAGTGGGTGATGGTCCGGTTACCGTTAAACCAATGCGGATTGAGTCCTTTGGACCAATCAAGTTCGGGGACTCGGGGCAGAATGGTGGACATATGCGTGAGGCGCATCCAAAGGAATTGGGATTCAGTGGTCGTTGGAGAACCCATCTATTTTGCCGGTTATTTCCTCGCGGTGCTAGCGATGCCAGCGGCCAACATTCATTACAAAGTTGGTCACCAGCATACCGACCAAGGTCGCCTGAACCATCAGAGCGGGCTCCACCATTTAAGCAGCCAGAGCACCGTCATCCCTGTTGCCAGCGTACCCAATGTGCTGCGCGTTTTGTATGCGACCAGCAGCGCCAGCATTGCGGCGACAATGCGATAAGCATTGACGATCTCACCTGGCGCCAGTTCGCGAAACAACACGTCCGGGGCGATCAGGGCGGGCAGTACCGCGGCAGCAACGTATTTCAAACCGCTGCGCAACCATACGGGCACCTGCGTGCCCGGCGGCATCACGATGAAAGAGGCGCGTATGGCGAGTGTCACTAGTCCGCAGAAAATTACCGTCAACCAGCCATCGAGGCCACTCATGCGCGTGAACTTGCCGCGGCGGCCCGTGCGTCCGCAATGCGCTCGGATACGACACCGACAATGATAGCGGTGGCTGCGGCCGCGATCAGGCCAAGCTTGAGCGGCAGCGCCGTACAAAATGCGGCCGCAATCGTGGCTGCAATGGCCGCATTCCAGTGGCTTCTGGTCTGCAGCGCTGGCAGCACAAGCGAAAGAAATACCAGCGGAATCGCAAAATCAAGCGACCAGCGAGCAGGTACCAGCGTCCCGGCAAAAACACCGATTGCCACGCTCACATGCCAGCTGAACCACATCGCGCCGGTCACTCCGAAATAGTAGGCATCTACATGTTTGGGAACGTGGTGTTTGTCGAACTTGGTGGTCAACAAGGCGAACGCGTGATCCGTGAGCAAATACGAAAAAAGCCATTTTCGAGATGTTGATGTTTTGCTGAAGTACGGTGCCACTGCAGCGCTGTACATCATCATGCGCAGATTGACCACCAGCACCGTAAGCACCACGATTGCCGCCGGCGCGTTCTGGGCAAGCAGGGAGATTGCCGCCAACTGGGCGGCGCCAGCAAACATAATCACCGACATCCCCATTGCCAGCCACGGATCGGCGCCGGCACTGACCGCAGCCGCACCGGTGATCATTCCAAAGGGGACGTTGCCGAGGATAAAAGGCATCTGGTCACGCAGACCCTGATTGAATGCGGAGCGGGAGGTTTGCATTGGCGCGAGAGTGGAGGACAAAGCGGCTGCGAGTCAGCAATTTTACCTGCCGCAGTGCAGCAATTCAAAGATGAGCAACTGCGACACGGCATGCGACAATTCGCCGATGATCCTATATGCCCTCACCGTCTTCGTTTCCGCGTTCCTGCTGTTTCTCGTGCAGCCCGTAATCGCCAAGCAAATCCTGCCGTGGTTCGGCGGCTCAGCGGCGGTCTGGACTACCTGCCTTGTTTTCTTTCAGTGCATGTTGTTGGCGGGCTACTTCTATGCCGACTGGACAACCCGAAAGCTGTCGCCCAGAAATCAGGCGCTATTGCATGTAGGCTTGATCATTGTGGCCATTGCGCTGTTGCCGATCATCCCGGACGCGGCTTGGAAGCCCACTGGCGCGGAAGAGCCGGGCATGCGCATTTTGCTACTGCTGGCGGCGACCATCGGCCTACCCTATTTTCTGATCTCCACCACCAGCCCATTGGTGCAGGCGTGGTTTAGCAAGAGCTACCCTGGCCGCAGTCCCTACCGGCTGTTTGCGCTGTCGAATCTGGCATCGATGATTGCACTGCTGGGTTATCCTTTCCTGTTCGAGCCGTGGATCACAACGCAGCAACAGGCGATGAGTTGGTCGATCGGCTTTGGCGTGTTTGGCCTGCTGGTCGCAGCATCAGCATGGCTTGGCCTGAGTGGCTTGACTACCGGGCCAAAGATCGCAGCCATGACCGACTCCGCAACCGGCGCAGCGCGTTTGACAGAAGCACCCCCGCGCCGCGACAAGCTGACTTGGATCGCGTTGTCCGCACTGGGCTCAGTGCTGCTGCTGGCGATTTCAAACCATCTTACCCAGAATATTTCCTCGATCCCGCTGATGTGGGTGGTACCGCTAGCAATATATCTGCTCACCTTTATCCTTTGCTTTGATGCCAAGGATGCAGCTTCAAGCTGGTATCAGCGTTCATTGTTTCTGCCTTTACTTGCGGTAATGGTGGTGGCGATGTCCTGGACGCTGGCTGATCGTGAACTGCACTTCATGCTCTATTGGCAGATCGGCCTGTTTTCGGCGGGCCTGTTTGTAGCGTGCATGTTCTGCCATGGAGAACTGGTGGCACTCAAGCCCCACCCCTCGCACCTGACCACGTTTTACCTGATGGTTTCCATCGGCGGTGCGCTCGGCGCACTACTGGTCGGGATCATCGCGCCGCTGACACTGCCCGCGTATTACGAACTGGAGATGTGTATCGTTGCGCTGGCTGCAATGGCGACTTTTCTGATGTGGCGAAAAGCGCATTTCACGGTGCTCATCGCCGGAAGCTTGGTGACGATATTTGCGGCGGGAGCGGCGGTCTTCACGGTGATCGAATTTCGCGAGGACGTGCTAGTCATGAGCCGCAATTTTTATGGCACCCTGCGCGTGAAGCAGTACGATCCGCCCAGCGTGGAATACCGCCGACGCTCTCTGGTCCACGGTGCGATCCTGCACGGTGACCAATACATGGATGCCCCATACAATCGATCCGCGACCACCTACTACAAGGCCAAGTCAGGGATCGGTCGCATCCTGTTATTGAAGGCAAAGCTGGCGCCAGACAAGCCGCGCAAAGTCGGTATTATCGGCCTGGGCACAGGCACCCTCGCGGTCTATGGTGGCAAGGCAGATACATACCGCTTCTACGACATTAATCCGGAAGTGGTGACGATTGCACGCCGCGACTTTACGTATCTGAAAGACACGGAAGCGAAAGTCGAAATTTCGCTCGGCGACGCACGACTGAATCTGGAGCGTGAGCCGGCACAGGGATTTGACGTACTCGCCGTCGATGCGTTTTCAAGCGATTCGATCCCGGTGCATTTGATTACGCGGGAAGCGGTAGAGATTTTCGAAAAGCACATGAAACCTGATGGCGTGATTGCTTTCCATGTATCCAACCGGTTCCTGGACCTGAAGCCGGTAGTGAACTTGATCGCCGAGAAGCGCGGCCTCCATGTCGCGTGGGTACGCGACAGCTACGATGACGGCTCCACCACTAGCGACTGGGTGCTATTGAGCAAGGACAAAACCCAGTTTCTGAAGCCGGAGATTCTCGATGGCTCATACATCATTCCGCCGGAGCCGAAACTACGCGTCTGGACCGACGACTTCAACAATCTGCTGCAAGTTCTGAAATGAGTCACGTCGTTGTGCTTGGCGCCGGCATCATCGGCATCACCACTGCCTATTTTCTGAACAAGGCAGGGCATCGCGTCACGGTAATCGAGCGCAACCCGCACGCAGGGCTTGAAACCAGCTATGCCAACGGCGGGCAACTCTCGTACAGCTATGTCGCTCCGCTGGCCGGTCCCGGCGTCGTGCCGAAGATTCCGCCGTGGTTGTTGCGCGCTGATTCGCCACTGCGCTTTTACCCGAAATTTGATTTCGACCAATGGCGCTGGTGTGTCAACTTTGTACGCTCCTGCAATCGCCCGCAGGCGGAAATTTCCACCGTCCACTTGTTGCGGCTGGCCTATTACAGCCGCGATCTGATTCACGACATCGTCGCCAATGAACCGATTACATTTGACTACCGTCGCAACGGCAAACTGGTCATTTTTTCTGACGCAGCGTCGTTGCATGGCGCAAAACGAAATCTGGATTTCCAGCGCGCCTTTGGCAGCGAGCAGAACGCGCTGGACGGCAAGGAATGCCTGGCACTGGAGCCCGCGTTGCAGCATATCAAGTCGCGTGTGGTTGGCGGTATCCACACGCCCTCGGAGGACGCGGGAGATTGCCACACGTTTTGCGTCGCGATGGAGAGTCTGCTGCGCACACGCGGGGTGACGTTCATGACCAACGCCAGCGTTACGCGCTTTGTCGTTGACAAAAATGGGCGAAACATCACTGCGGTCGATACCTCTAGCGGTCTGGTAGAAGCCGAGGCATTCGTCATGGCGATGGGGGCGGCCAATGCATGGCACGCCAAACAACTCGGGTTTTACCTGCCGATCTATCCCTTGAAAGGTTACAGCCTTAGCCTCGACACCAGCGGCGCGAAGAATTTTGCCAGTGCGCCGCGCATCAGCGTCACCGATAGCGCGTTCAAAGTTGTTTATGCGTTGCTTGGCGATGAGCTGCGTATCGCTGGCATGGCCGATATCGCCGGTTACGACACCACCTTGGACACAGTGCGGGTAAAGTTGTTGATCGATCAGGCCAAAGCGGTCTTTCCCGCCGCTGGCGATTATGCTGCGGATCTGAAACCCTGGTGCGGATTGCGGCCGGCCACGCCCAAGGGCACGCCGATCATCGGCATATCCCCGATTACCAATATGTTTCTTAACGCCGGCCACGGCGCGTTGGGCTGGACGCTATCCTGCGGCTGCGCGAAGGCGGTGAGCGATCTCGTCTCCGGCGCGGAAACCGATATTGCGTTGGAAGGGCTGACGCTTGAATCCTGATCCGCACCGGAACTACCAGCGCCTCTGGCGGTGGGCGCGTTGAAACTTCGCTCTCGCGTCAGCTTACGTGCCGCGCCAACAACATCGCCTCCTACCGATTGATTCTCCAACTGCCACCCACTAACGCGCTAATATCAGCATATGAATCTTCGACTACAAATTTCGCTGGGGTTGGCCTTGTTGTGGCTGGCAGGCTGTGGCAGTGTGCCACCTGCACGATCGCCTGCGCCGTACGAGCAAGTCGCACAGGCTCCGGTTTCTGCACGTCCCGCGTTCAGCCCAACCGTGCAGAGGCTGGTCGATGAATCGAGGCTGCTGTTGCCGCTGGCGCGCAGCGACATCACCCGTCATTTTCTCGCCGCGACGGAGTCATTGCCGACAATTGCGCCGCGAACGGCGTATATCAACGAGAAGACCCGCGAGTATTTTTCCACCGCCGCACGAAATGCCTTGCCGGAAGCACGCAAGAACGCGCTGTCGCCAGTTCAATTCGATGAGTATCGTTATTACTACACCAAAGGCGGATCGCCTTTAGCCTACCTGCGCGCCCTGGATTTTGCCGCCGACGAGAGCTTCAAAGACCTCGTCGGCAAGCGCATTCTCGATTTCGGTTATGGCAGCATCGGCCAGCTGCGTCTGCTTGCCAGTGTCGGCGCCAAGGTCACCGGCATTGATCCTGATGGCTATCTGGCTGCGTTGTACACCGAGGGCAGCGACCAGGGCGCGGTTGCACTGGCACCCACTGCCAGCGGGCTCCTGCGTGAACGCGGCACCGTGACACTGGTGCACGGATTGTGGCCGAAGGACCCGAAAATCGTCGAAACGGTCGGACGTGGCTATGACCTGATCCTGTCAAAAAACACCCTCAAGCGTGGCTATATCAAGCCCGAACGCAAAGTTGACGACAAACGCCAACTGATCGGTCTCGGCGTTAACGATCAGGTCTTTCTAGCATCCATTTACAACGCGCTCGCACCCGGCGGGAAGCTGGTGATCTACAACCTGTATCCCAAACCATCTGACCCAAAGGAGAAATTCCGGCCAATGGCCGATGGCAGATCACCCTACAGCCGAGAACAATTTGAAAAAGCCGGATTGAAGGTGGTTGCGCTGGATGCTGAGGATCACGTAAATGCACGAAAAATGGGGCGTTTGCTCGGCTGGGACAAAAATCAGGCGGGTGAAACCGTCGATGACCTGGAAAGTAATCTGTTCGCGCTGGTCACCGTGGTGGTCAGGCCGTGAAGCCAGGTCAATCGATTAAAATTGTCATACAGGACTAGGTTTTCTGGTTTCGTGCATTCGGCTACAGTTGATCGGCAAATAAAAGCAAGATGGTGCCACTCAGGAGAATTTGTTCACATGGGCTCGGACTCGCCACACTAGGCTGGACGCCTGAACATCGATTTGAAAAAAGGGGATTACAACTCATGATTACAAACCAGTTCGTTTCTGCAGCGATGACTCGTCGCTCGAACCTGATTTTTCCGTTGGCGTTGGTGACTGCATTGGGTGCCTGCCAGAAGGCTGAAACTGTCCCCACTACTGCCGACCGCCTCAAGTATGTTGAGCAAAAGCAGCAGACACAACCGGATTATTATGTGCCGCGCAAAGTGGTCGACTACATGTCTGACCTGAAGTCGCTCAAAGAAAATACGCCGGCGCCAAAGGTTACACCGCCAGAGCCACCAACCAAGGCCGCTGAGGCAAAGCAGATCGTGGTTGAAGCCAAGCCGGCAGCGCCTGCCGCCGCTACACCGGCGCCTGTGCAGCTTGCACCTGCGCCCGCACCAGCGGCGGTCGCGCCGGCCGCCAATGTCGTGGCCAGCGCGGCACCTACCGCGCGCCCGATTCCGCCGAAGGAAACTCCGGCAGCCATTACCGTGGTATCACGCGAACAGCCCGACTTTCCTCGCGACGCCGCGCGTAACGGCATCGATTCGGGCACCGTGCGCGCACGAGTGATGATTAGCGCATCGGGCGCCGTCTCGAGCGTTGTCATTCTGGAGGCCAAGCCTGCAAGGGTGTTTGATCGCGCCGTCACGCAAGCCCTGCAGCGCTGGAAATTCAATCCCGGCGCAGATGGCCGTAGTTACGACACCGAGATCAATTTCAAGCTTTAGCAGCGCAACATCGACTTGCCAGTGCAAATTTTTGAATACAAACGCCACCTTCGGGTGGCGTTTGGCTTTGCCCCGGCTGAATGTTTGCGCCGAGCATCCGCTCCGGTATTTTCACGCTCTCAACGTGGCTAATGTGAAATTACCGGTCAATCCTCAAATGTCTGTTTGCAAGTCGCAACGGTACCGGCGATCCTGAAATGGCGGGAAGAATCAACAGCGCCATGAGTCAAAAAATAGCCCGCCTTCACCTTTCTAACGGCAAAC
>JANMZU010000437.1:0-3158 GCA_031383585.1 Betaproteobacteria bacterium | reverse complement strand
GTTGCGGCCCCTGCTCATCGAGCATGGCGTAGCTCAACCCAGTGATGTCGAGGTCGCGTCCGCGCGTGACTTCGCGGTGCTCATTCCATACCTCTTCGGGTGATGCGAAGGCAAAGAGTGTCGGCTTACCCGGTCGCAAGCGCTGTTCCAGCCGCCGCGCAAAATCGCAAACGATTTGCCAGTCAGCCCGCGCTGCCGCTGGCCCCGGCACCGTCGCACGCACGCGCGAAATTCGCCGCTCGGAATTGGTGACCGTGCCGTCTTTTTCTCCCCAGCTGGTCGCGGGCAGCAATACATCGGCAAAGGCGGCCGACTCGGTATTTCGATAAGCATCCTGCAGCACGACCAGCTCAGCAGCCTGCAGCGCCGCCTGTACTTGCGTGAGATCAGGTAGCGATTGTGCGGGATTGGTGCAGGCGATCCAAAGCAGTTTTATCTCGCCTTTTTTTGCGGCGTTAAACATTTCTACTGCGGTGTGCCCACGTTTATCAGATATACGATCAACGCCCCACAGTTTCATCATCTCTTCGCGGTGCGCAGGATTGGCGATGTCACGATGCGCGGCCAGCGTGGTGGCCAGTCCGCCGACTTCACGACCGCCCATGGCATTCGGTTGGCCGGTGAGGCTGAATGGCCCCGCGCCGGGCTTGCCGATTTGCCCGGTCGCAAGATGCAGATTGATCAGCGAGGCATTTTTTGCGGTGCCGCTGCTGGATTGATTGAGCCCCTGGCAGTAGAGCGACAGCGTTGCCGAAGACTGCGCGAACCAGCGCGCGGCAGTGATGATGTCGTCGGCTTTGATGCCGCAAATTTCGGCGGCGACTGCGGGACTCATTTCGCGGACAATCATACGCAGCGCCTCAAAGTTCTCCGTATGCGCTGAGACGTAATTGCGGTCAATCCACTCCTCCCACAGCATCACGTGCAGCATGGCGTGGAACAGCGCAACATCGGTGCCCGGCAGGATCGCCAGATGCAGGTCTGCGAACGCGGCGGTATCAGTACGGCGCGGATCGACGACGATGATCTTCAGGTTGGGGTTCGTTTCGCGGGCGGTTTCGATGCGGCGGAACAGAATGGGATGCGCGAATGCAGTGTTCGAGCCGGCGAAGAACAGGCAGGTAGCGTGGTCAAGGTCTTCGTAACTGCAGGGCGGTGCATCCACGCCTAGCGTCTTCTGGTAACCGGTGACGGCGGAGGACATGCAGAGTCGCGAATTAGTGTCGATGTTGTTGGTGCCGATCAGCCCCTTGGCGAGCTTGTTGAAGACGTAATAGTCTTCGGTCAGCAATTGGCCAGAGACATAGAAGCCCACGCTGTCGGGTCCGTGTTCGCGAATGGTTTCCGCGAACCGGTCCGCGAGGTGGTCGAGGGTTGCGTCCCAGTTGCTTTTGGCGCGATCCTGCTCTCGTGAAGTGCGCATTTCCGGATAGCGCGCGCGGCCCGCCAATGCTGAAGGCGACATTGTGAGCGCGAGCGTGGAGCCTTTGCTGCAGAGCTTGCCGAAGTTGGCGGGATGATCCGGGTCGCCGCGCACGCCGGTGATGGTGTCACCATCACTCTCGATGATGACGCCACAGCCGGTGCCGCAGTAGCAGCAGGTGGATTTGGTTTCTTTCTTTAGATTCATGCCGGACTCAACCACCGACAATCCCCCAGCACTCGCGCGGCTCGTGCTTGCCCCCTTCGCAAAGGGGGCCGGGCGTCGCGCAGCGACGAGCGGGGGGATTGTCAGTAGTGGAGAAAAGAGCCACTTCTACTCCGCCGCACAAGCCATCGCCGACATCTCCCCCGACCACGGGTCCAACTCGACTTTTCCGTCGCTGAGCCGCGTGGCAAACTTTTCCACCTGCCCCACATCGGGCAAGGTCGCACAACCATCATTCAAGCTGATGCACCAATTGTGCAACGGACAAGCCACCGATTCACCAAAGACGATGCCCTGCGACAGCGGCCCACCTTTGTGCGGACATTTATCCTGCAGCGCAAACACCACATCCTCGGCGTTGCGAAAAATGGCGATCACCTTACCGTCCTCGCGTTCATATCTCCTCGCACCGAGCACGGGGATGTCTTCAAGTTTGCAAAGGTCAACGTAGCTCATGCGACTACCGCGATGGGAATGAATTGCTTGAGATCGACACGTGCTTTTTCAGGCTCATGCCACGGGTCAGGCTCGCCATCGAGCGCGAACTGCAGGCGCTCCCACAGAGCCTGGCGATTGGCGGCATCTTCAATAACGTGCTTTTTGCAGTAGTCGAGTCCGACGCGATTCACGAAGTGCACGGTGCGCTCCAGGTACCAGCCTTCTTCCCGATACAGTTGCAGGAACGCACCGGAGTATTCCAGCACCTCCTCGTGCGTTTTCACCTTGCAGAAAAATTGTGCGACTTCGGTCTTGATGCCGCCGTTACCGGCAACGTAAATCTCCCAGCCAGAATCGACACCGATCACACCCACATCCTTGATGCCGGATTCGGCACAGTTGCGCGGGCAACCCGATACGGCTAGTTTGACTTTGTGCGGCGCCTGCATGCGCCACAGCGCGCGCTCAAGCTCCTGCCCCATCCCTGTTGAATCCTGGGTACCAAAGCGGCACCAGTCGGAGCCGACACAGGTCTTCACGGTGCGCAGCGCTTTGGCATAGGCATGGCCGGAAGGCATGTCGAGCTCCTTCCAAACGGCCGGCAGATCCTCCTTCTTGATGCCAAGCAGATCAAGCCGCTGCCCGCCAGTCACCTTAACTGTGGGGATCTTGTATTTGTCGACGACGTCGGCGATGCGGCGAAGCTCGCCGCTGTTGGTCTCGCCGCCCCACATGCGCGGCACCACCGAGTATGTCCCGTCTTTCTGGATGTTGGCATGCGAACGTTCGTTGATAAATCGCGATTGTGGATCGTCACGGGCTTCGCGCGGCCAAGTCGATAGCAGGTAAAAATTGATCGCCGGGCGGCAGCTGGCGCAACCATTCGGCGTGCGCCATTCCATGAATTTGTATACGTCGGGGATGGCCAGCAGGTGTTGCGCACGGATGGCATCACGCACTGCCTGGTGGGTGTGCTCGGTGCAGCCGCACATGGCTTTTTTCTTCGGCGCTTCGGAGTAATCGCCACCGGCTGTGAACATTAGTATCTGCTCGACAAGACCGGTACAAGAAC
>JANMZU010000131.1:0-2171 GCA_031383585.1 Betaproteobacteria bacterium | reverse complement strand
CCGCAGGCGGGCGCGGCAGGCCTGATCACCGGCACCTCTGCGCTGGTGCAGCTCGATGGCTGGACCTGGGAAGACATGAGCCTCGACCCGGCAGTGGCGTTGCACGTGACGCTACCAGCGATGCGTTTCAACGCCGAACTGTTTCCGCCACCGCTGGATACACGGCTTGCTGAGCTAAAGAAGCAAACCGCGTTGCGTTTGAAAGCATTGGAAGATGCGTTCGACCATGCCACTGCCTATCGCAAGGCGCGCATGGCCGGCAGTGCCGCCGAGCCCGCGAAGCTCGATACCCGCTGGGAGGCAATGCTGCCGGTGCTGGAAGGCAAGCGCCCCTTGTTCGTAGGCGCAGATGATGTGGCACAAATCCGGTACGCGCTTGGCTTCGCCGAACGTTACGGCGCCAGGCTGGTGATTGTTGGCGGCACTGACGCGTGGCTGTTGGCCGAATTACTGCGCGAACGCCGGGTACCGGTCGTCATCGCTGGCATACATAAACTACCGAGGCGGCGCGGTGATGATTACGATGCGCCTTTCACGCTGGCTGCGAAACTGGCCAAGGCTGGCGTGACCTTTTGTATCGCGCGTGGTGCCAGCGGTTTTGATGCGGCGCATGAGCGCAATCTTCCCTATGAAGCGGCGACAGCCGCGGCGTTCGGTCTGGACCGCAACGAGGCGCTTAAAGCAATCACCTTGTACCCGGCTCAAATACTGGGGGTGGCCGACAAAATTGGCTCACTCGAGTCTGGCAAGCTTGCGAGTTTCTTCGTCGCTGATGGCGATCCTCTGGAAGCGACCACCAACATCGAGCGCGTGTTCATTCAGGGCCGCGAAGTGGATCTGAGTAATCGCCAGACCAAACTCAACGAGAAATATCGCGAGAAGTATCGCCGCCAAGCTGTCGCAAAGTAATCTGCCCGGAGCCAAACCATGTCCAGCCGCACACTGAATCTTACCGACACCATCTATCAATACCTGCTTAACACCTCGTTGCGTGAGCATCCTGAGCAGATCGCGCTCCGTGAAGCGACCCGCACGCATCCTTACGCGACGATGCAAATCTCGCCAGAGCAGGGGCAATTCATGGCAATGCTGGTGCGATTGATCGGCGCCCGCCGCACCATCGAGGTGGGCGTGTTCACCGGCTACAGCGCGCTGTCGGTGGCATTGGCGTTACCCGAAGACGGCAAGGTGCTGGCCTGCGATATCAGCGATGATTTCACGCGCGTTGGCGTGCCGCACTGGCACGCTGCGGGCGTTGGCCACAAGATCGAGCTGCAGCTGGCGCCTGCGGTCAGTACGCTGGACGCACGCATCGCGGCAGGCGAGCAGGGTCAATACGATTTTGCTTTTATTGACGCCGACAAGAGCAGCTATGACTCTTACTACGAGCGTTGCCTGGTGCTGGTGCGCAATGGGGGGCTGATCGCCATCGACAACACGCTTTGGAGCGGCAAAGTCGCTGAGCCATCGGAAGATGGCGACACCAGGGCCGTGCAGGCCCTCAACAGCAAATTGCATCGCGACGGACGGGTGGATATTTCCATGTTGCCGATTGGCGACGGGCTGACACTGGCGCGCAAACGCTAGCAGCCTGTATGCACGGTGTTTTCGCGTCAGAGACGCAGAACGCCATTTGAAGCGCTGTTCGGGTCACTTTTGGCCCGCGAGGCCCGCGAAACGGTCGTCTACGCGTTGATAGCCAACTTCTGTGCCGTCACGGCGAGCCTTTTTCCTAGCGCGAACGCAAGCTGCTTCTCGGTCTCGCTAACGAGGCGATCATTGGCAGCGCCGGCGACGTGACTGGCGCCGTACGGCGTACCGCCGTCTTTGGTCGAGCTCAGCGCGGCCTCGCTGAATGGAATGCCAAGAATAAGCATGCCGTGGTGTAACAGCGGGAGCATCATCGTCAGCAGGGTAGATTCGTTGCCGCCGTGCATTGTCGATGTGGAGGTGAAAACACATGCCGGTTTGCCGGTCAGTGTGCCGCGCATCCATTCGCCGCCGGTGCCATCGAGGAAATACTTGAGAGGTGCTGCCATATTGCCAAACCGTGTAGGAGAACCCATCGCCAATCCCGAACACTCAGCCAGATCTGCTGCGGTGACGTAGGGAGCACCTTCTGCAGGGATGTCCGGGGCCGCTACCGTGGTGACTGCTGACACCTTTGGCAC
>JANMZU010000104.1:0-2040 GCA_031383585.1 Betaproteobacteria bacterium | reverse complement strand
CACGCGGCCAAGGCCAACGCCCTATATTTGCGATTGACTGATCATCAATCGCAATGATCGCCACTTTATCCGAGGGCTGCTTTGAAGTCGCCTGCACGCCCCAATCGTAGGCCCGCGTTTCGAGCACCTTGAAAAAACCGGTCGATAAATTCAAACCGAAGATGGCGATCACAATGACAACCGCAAAAAACCAATCGGTTGTCCAGAAACCTGCTTTTTTCATTTTGTCCCCTAACGATGGTCGCGTTTGACGCGTTCGCAAGCGGAGATTGTATCAAGAAAGCTGATTCGCCTCATCCCGTGATCGCGCCTCAAACCACCGGCCGAAAAAAAACCGCCAGGCTGAGCGCGGCGGCTTTTGAGCAACTTGAGCGCGCTATGAACCGAACGCAGAGCCAACAGCAAGGCCGTGCCCCGCAACGAACTCGACTGCCGAAATCTTCTTCCCTTCTTCATGTTTCAGCTTGGTCAGTTCTACCTGCCCGCCCTGTGCGGTGACAAAAACGGAAGTGGAAGTGACAGCCGAAATCTCGCCCGGTTTGCCTTTCACTGCGCCGAACGTACGAAACAGATGTTTTTTGCTACCGAATAATTGCACCTTCTTGCCAGCCAGAGTCGTCCATGCGCCGGGCGCCGGGTCGCAGCCGCGAATGAGATTGTGAACATAGTCGACGTGATTGTTCCAATGCACCCGACCTTCCGCTGCGCGACACCAGCCTTCATAACTGGCCTGCGATTCGTCCTGGACCGTTTCCGTGTGCTTGCCTGCCACCACCAGATCCGCAGCTTCAAGCATCGCCGCCACACCCATCGGGAATAGGCGGTCAAAATAGACGGTACCCAGCGTATCGTCCACGCTCAGCGGCGTTTCCTTTTGAAGGATCACTTCACCTTCATCGAGGCCGTCATTGGGCCTGAAGATAGTGAGGCCAGTGATGGTTTCGCCTTTGATGATTGGCCAGTTAATTGAGCTCGGTCCGCGATATTTGGGTAGCAGTGAGGGGTGATACTGGATGGTGCCGTGTTTCGGAATTTTCACGAAATCCTGTGGCGCGAATTGCAGCACGAACGCCATGATGCCGATGTCAACGTCCAGTGCCTTCATCTTGTCACGTGCCTGCCCGTCCTTGAGTGACGGGAATTGGAACAAAGGCAAGCCTTTCTCCTGGGCAGCAACGCGGAGGGCATCGGGCTTGGCACCCTCCTTTTCGGGCGCACAGAATACCCCGGCTACTTCATCTCCGCGAGCGAGAAAGGCTTCGAGTACCGATTTGCCAAAGTCTTGTTGGCCAATAATTGCAATTTTCATTCGATGCTTTCGGGTATATGGCCATTTGGCGAGCTTTCCAGGCCCCAAATTGCCTGGAATGCCCGCCAATGCTGGAGGTTGTCTATTTCACTTCTTCGGCGGCAGAGAGAAAGCACCGGCAGTTTTCATGGCCGCGACCTTGGCGTCATCGTAGCCAAGCACGTTTTTCAATACATCGTCGGTATGTTCACCAAGCAATGGCGAGCGCTCAATTTTTGCCGGCGACGCGGACAGTTTGATCGGCATGCCAACGTTGAACCATTTGCCGCGCTGCGGATGATCGAGTTCGACGTACATGTCGCGGCCACGCACGTGTTCATCGTTTGCCAAGTCTTCGGTGGACATGATGGGTCCGCAGGGCACATCGAGGGGATTGAGGATGGCCATTACTTCGCGTTTGGTGTAGCTGGCCGCGAATCTATTAAGCAGTGTCCACATCAGTTGCTGATTTTTGCGGCGTTCGACGATGGTGGCGAACTGCGGATCGGCCGCGAGCTCGGGCATGCCGACTTCCGGTCCGACACGGCCAGCCAGCGCAGCCCACACCGCCTCTTGTACGCCACCGTAGATCCAGACGTTCGCACCGTGCGGCTTGCCCTGGATCGCATTGCCAAGCGGGCCGCCGCCGGAACCGTTGCCCGCGCGCGGGACTTCGCCCATGTTTTGGTAGGTCGGTACGGAATACTCGGCAAGTGCCTGGCGCGTGAGGCGCTGATGATCGCGAAATTTGA
>JANMZU010000092.1:0-1651 GCA_031383585.1 Betaproteobacteria bacterium | reverse complement strand
CTACCCTCGATGCGGATAGTGTAGCTGCACTGCGCTTTTTGATGGGGGCGGAACATGGCTGGCGGGATTTTCATTTCGTACCGGCGCGACGACGCCAAGCACGCCGCCGGACGGCTGGTCGACCGGTTGGGACAGACGTTCTCGCGCGATCAGCTTTTTCTCGACATCGACAATATCGAGCCAGGCCTCGATTTTGTGAAAGTGCTATCGCAGCAGGTGCAGGCTTGCGACGTGCTGCTCGCCGTTATCGGGCCCGGCTGGCTCGACAACCGCGATAGAAACGGCGCGCGCCGTCTCGACAACCCCAAAGACTTCGTGCGCATCGAAATCGAAGCCGCGCTGGCGCGCGACATTCGCGTGATACCCGTGCTGGTTGATGGCGCGCTGATGCCGGGCGAGGGGGATTTGCCGGTGTCGCTTCATCCACTCCTCGTGCGCAATGCCGTGCGGCTGGTGCATGAACGCTTTGCATCCGACGTCGAGGATCTGACGCGAGCGCTGGCCAAGGTGGTGTTGCCTGCGAGCAAAGGCGGGTGGTTTGAGGGACGCTTTACTAGCGCAGGGAAGCTTGCGCAGCGTCCAAATTTGGAACCACGAGTGAGAATGGTAGGAAAGGGCGAACAGCAGGCTACTTTGGAATTGCAGTTTAATGAGCCTTCTAGGTCGAACTGGCCTTCAATTGGAAGGGCAATACTTTTTCCAGTTGGATCGGGATTGTGCTTTCTCCTCATGTTAGCTTGGTTCGATCACATTCGCATGCCAAACGAACAGGGGTCGGTGGTTATCGTTGCATACGGGTTGGCAGTGATAGGTCTCGGCTGGGCCGTTGCGCGGCAAAGGGGGGCAAATGCGTCGCGCGGTGAAAGAGTTATATACGCGACAACGATGGCGTTAGCCGCAGCGTTGCTATTAGGTTTTGCCTCTTTTGCGCTGGGGATCATCAGGTGACGCTGCTGCAAGCTGGCGGACAATAACATTTCGAGAGTCAGAATAATCTCGTCCAAATGGGTATCATAGCGGCCCTGCAAACCATTAACACTTAATACCTCAACGTCGCTCAAGGGCCAGCCGCAACCGTCCGCTCTGCCTCCTCGATTGTGATCATCAGCTTCATCGGCAATGACGGCGAAGCACGAAATCCAAACCGTTCGTAAAATTCCTTTGCGCGCGCATCGATGGCAGCGACCAGAATACCGCGCATAGCCAAATGTTCTGCGGCTTGCAGCACGCGCAGAACGGCATCTTTGAGCAAGCCAGCGCCAACGCCACCACCTGGGGCGTGTCGATCAACTGCAAGCCGACCAAGCAGCCATTCACAATTCGTCAGGTTCAATAGGTCTGCGCGCGCCGTGACGAACGTGCAGGACGACGATTTGATCGCCAGACACGGAATAAAAAAGCAGATACGGATGCCGCGTGACCGGAATGACCCGGACGTTAGGCCGATGGTCGAGGATACGGCCGCATCGTGGAAATTCGGAGAGCAGTATGAGCGTGGCGTGGATTTGCTTTTCCACCGCCAGCGCGCCACTGGCACTTCTATCGCTCAAATAGTCCGCAATGGCGCCAAGGTCATCGACAGCGCGCGGGCTGAACCGGATTTTCATTTGCGAAAGCGTGCAAAGGCCTTCTCGACCTCAACGGCGGATGC
>JANMZU010000973.1:0-9164 GCA_031383585.1 Betaproteobacteria bacterium | reverse complement strand
ACATCCGGCCCGGCAAAGCCCATCGCTTCTACATCGAACTGGTGAAACTGGCGAAGGCGGCCCTTCTGCGGCCGCTCGTGCCGGAACATTGGCCCCCAAGTCCAGACCCGCTTTGGCCCCTCGTACAAAATATTGTGCTCGATCGCCGCACGCACCAGGCCAGCCGTCGCCTCGGGACGCAAGGTCAGCTTTTCGCCGTTTAGTGCGTCTTCAAACGAATACATTTCTTTTTCGACAATATCAGTCACTTCACCGATCGAGCGTACAAACAGAGGCGTCGGCTCGACGACAGGGGTGCGCATGAGGCGGTAGCCATATTGCTCGAACACGCGGCGGGTCGTGTCCTCAAGAAATTGCCATAGCGGCGCATCCTGCGGAAGCAGATCGTTCATGCCGCGTACGGCTTGGAGGGTTTTACTCATGAAATGTGCCGAAGATACGGGGAGCCGGGGGTGGTTGGGTCAAAATTGGCGTCTGAGTGGGGCAGCGCGCGAAGCCCGGAAAACTCGCTATTTTACAGGCATTTAGCGTTTGCTCGCCAATGAAAAAGCGTGCCGCGCGCGAGTTGGGGATCAGTGACCCTGCCTCCGGGTCCCGTTTGTGAAATCAAGCACTAGCGCGCTTTTCGAGACTCTTTACGGTCAGAAACCGCGCCAGTCTTAGAGCTTCAGCAATTTTTGCGGGCTGAAAGCATTCCCGCAGGGCTGGGACTTAAGCGTTGCTCACGCGATCTGCTTGATCGGAATTTCTTTCTTGCGCGACTTGGGCGTGCGAACCGCCCCAGCTACGTAGTTCTTTGCGACGTATTCATCAACCAAGGCATGAAACTCCTCGGCAATGCGGTCGCCCTTAAGCGTCACCGCTTTTTCACCATCGATATAGACCGGTGCGACGGGTCGCTCGCCGGAACCGGGCAACGAAATGCCTATGTTTGCAAGCTTCGACTCGCCCGGTCCGTTGACGACACAGCCCATCACCGCCACGTGCATTTCCTCGACGCCGGGATATTTTGTTTTCCAAACTGGCATTTGATCGCGCAGATATGTCTGAATTTTCTCGGCCAACTCCTGGAAAAAAGTGCTGGTGGTGCGACCGCATCCGGGACACGCTGCAACCATTGGCGTAAACGCCCTCAGGCCCATGGTTTGCAGTATTTCCTGTGCAACCACGACTTCCCGCGTGCGATCCCCACCCGGTTCCGGCGTGAGCGAAATGCGAATGGTGTCGCCGATGCCCTCTTGAAGCAGCACGCTTAACGCTGCTGTCGAAGCGACAATACCCTTGCTTCCCATACCCGCCTCAGTCAGACCGAGATGCAGGGGATAGTCGCAGCGGCGAGCCAGATCGCGATATACGGCGATCAAGTCCTGGACCGCGCTAACCTTGCAGCTCAGGATAATCTTGTCGCGCCCAAGGCCCAATGCTTCCGCCTTTGTCGCACTCTCCAGCGCCGAAATGATCAGCGCCTCGCGCATTACCGCGTCCGCCTCTTTCGGCACATCCAGCGCGGCATTTTCATCCATCATGCGAGCGATCAGTTCTGGATCGAGCGAACCCCAGTTCACACCGATGCGCACAGGCTTATCAAACTTGATCGCCGCTTCAATCATGGCGCCAAACTGGTCGTCCCGCTTGCTGCCCTGGCCGACATTTCCTGGATTGATGCGAAGTTTCGCGAGGGCCCTGGCACAGTCGGGCACTTCCGTCAGCAGTTTGTGCCCATTGAAATGAAAGTCACCTACCAACGGTACGTTCATGCCCATCGCATCGAGCTCAGCCCGGATTTTGGGGACGGCACGCGCAGCTTCCAATGTATTGACTGTAATCCGTACAACCTCAGACCCGGCACGCGCAAGTGCCGCCACCTGCGCGACTGTGCCTTCGATATCCTCAGTGTCTGTGTTGGTCATCGATTGCACCACGATAGGCGCACCACCACCGACAGCAACATGACCAACATGAACTTGCCGCGACAGGCGGCGTGCAATTGCAAAAGACACGAACTACTCCGATGAGATCAATTGTTTCTGGATAGAAAAGTGCTTACTTGACCGTTACTCGCGCCACCGATGCACGCGTATGCGGTCCAAGGTCCACCTCTTTGCCGTTGTAGGCGAGTCGCGTGACCAGGGCATTGCCGATGATGACGGCGAATGGTGCCTTGCCGGTAAGCTCCTCGGCATCGCCAGCTTTGAAAATCTTGTCGACTACCACCTTGCCGTTGGCATCGAGCACCTGGACCCACGACTTGTCTGAAAAAGTGAGCCCCAACATGCCGCTGCCCGCCGTAACGTACGCTTGACCCTTCAGCACAACATCGCTCTTCGTTGCGGATATCGAAGCGGATGGCGTGGCTGCAACGGTAGTCCCTGTCGCCGACTTCTCCACTGCCGCAGGGGCTGGCACGGGGGACGGCGCAACTGGCACGAGCGCTGGCACGGCGGGTGTTTGCACTGACGCAGGCTGGGTCAGTTCCGGGACAGCGTTCGAGCTTGGCAGAACCACGCCGACATCGCTCTGCGTTGCAAGGGGCACTTGCTCCGGGAATGCTATCGGGACGCTGACTGTCTTTTCCGCATTATCCGCTTTCGGGCGCCCGCCCTCTGCCAAGTAGGGACGCACGAACTGCCACCACCACCAAACGATGATTAATACAAGGAGTGCGATCACTGCAACAATCGCCAAGCGCGCCCGCGGCGTCGCGATATCACCGCCAGGTGTCGGCACGCTGATATTCTGCTGAGACGGCACGACGACGGAGCTGGCACTGAGCCGTACGGCAGCAAGATGGGTTTTCTCAAGCAACGCCAGCGCGTTTTCCGGTTTTACGCCGACCTCTTTAGCGAAGTTGCGAACGAAGCCACGGAGGAACGTGCCTGTTGGCAACGATGAATAGTCATTCTCCTCCAACGCGCGCACTTGTTTGATACCCATGCGCAAACGTGATGCGACTTCAGCTGACGATAATCCGGCCTTGTCGCGTGCCAGTCGAAGCAGCTCCCCGACGGAGTCGCCAGCTAAGCCATTGTCACCAAGCGACAACGCATGAGTCGACTCTGCATTCGAGGAGCCAGCCAGCGGCTGCAAACTATCTGGGTTGGTCATGCGTTCCTCAGTAAAGGCTTTGCCCTGGCTTCAGTTGAGATTGCTAGCCGCGCGGGTTTGGGGTGCGTCCGGGTATCGCCGACGCAATTGCTGCACATAGCTGGATTCTGCCGATTTGTCGCCCTGCATTCTGGCAATGCGTGCACCCAGCAGCAATACGTCAGCATTCGGCTGCTGCACCAGGCGGTTGTGTCTGGCGAGGAGTGCTTCGGACTCGCGCGCATTTCCACGTGCGAACTCAATCTCAGCCAGTTCATAAAGTCCTGCGGCAAACAATGGCTGCCGCATTACCGCAGCCCTGAACTGCACTTCAGCACCGCGAATATCGTTGGCCTTTTTCAGGCACACACCGGCATTGTAGAGCGCGCTTTCCGGCGTGGCGTATAGAGGATTCTTCAGCGCCGCCTGAAAATACTGCATCGCCTTGGCGGGATTCTGCCGCTGACATACAAACGAGCCGTAATTGTTCAGCGTTTCGGAATCGTTTGGCATCAGCCGCAGCGCCTGTTCAAACGACTGCGCAGCCTGAACATCGTCTGCCAACTGCATGTAAATGATACCCAGCATATTGTGTGCTGGTGCATGGCTCGGGCTAGCGGCAACTGCCTGGGTGGCAGCCTCGAGCGCGACGGCCACATTGCCCTGGCGATAGTATTCTGCAGCTCGTTCAGTATGAATTTTTGCGCGCTGAACAGGGTCACTTTTTACAATCTGATCCGGGACTCGGGTTTCAACTGCCGTCGAAGAAACACAGCCCTGCAGCACTCCTGTTGCACCAGCGGCCAATACCAAGACAGTGGCGAGCGTTTTTTTCACTGCGTATTCCTTAGGTCAGTTTGGACGGCGACTCGGCTTAATTTGATGACACTGGAGCGGCTTGATTTATCGACGACCTGTCCTGCCAATTGGCCGCAAGCTGCATCGATATCGTCACCGCGAGTCTTCCGAACCGTGACGACAAAACCAGCAGTTTGCAGTATCTCGCGAAATCGATGAATTGCATTGTTGCTCGACCGTCGATATGGCGCGCCGGGAAATTCGTTCCAGGGAATGAGATTAAATTTGCAAGGCAAGTCGCCAACCAGCGCGACCAACTCATGCGCCTGCTGTGCCGAATCATTTATGCCGCTGAGCATCACGTACTCAAATGTGACGAAATCGCGAGGCGCCGCTTCGAGATAGTCGCGGATAGCCGGTAGCAATTGAGCGAGCGGGTACTTTTGGTTTATTGGCACGAGAACATCGCGCAATTTGTCATTGGGCGCATGCAAAGATACAGCGAGCGCGACCGGACAGCGCTCTTTCAAACGCGTCAAATTGGGCACGATCCCGCTGGTCGACAGAGTCACGCGCCGACGGGACAGACCATAGCCATGATCATCGAGCATGATATCCATGGCTGCGGTAACGTTTTCGAAATTTGCCAGTGGCTCGCCCATTCCCATCATGACAACGTTGGAAACGATACGCTCACCCTTCGGGTCGCGGCCCATCGCCTTGTTTGCCCACCACAACTGGCCGATAATTTCAGCAGACGTGAGATTGCGATTGAACCCCTGTTTGCCGGTGGAGCAAAAGGTGCAGTCCAGCGCACAGCCAACCTGACTTGATACACATAGCGTGCCGCGATCAGCTTCGGGGATGAAAACAACCTCGATTCCATTGCCGGTACCGACGTCAAGCAACCATTTACGCGTTCCGTCCTTTGATGCCTGCTCGGTCATCAGCTTGGGCGCCACGATGGTCGCAAAATCTGGCAGTTTCAGCCGCAGAGACTTCGCCAGATCGGTCATTTCGTCGAAGCTCTCGGCACCGCCTTGATGAAGCCAGCGAAAAACCTGTTTGGCGCGAAATGGCTTCTCCCCCAGCGCGGCGAAAAACGTCGTCATCTCGACCAGACTCATGCCGAGTAGATTCGGTTTATCGCCTTTCGCGTGTTGGGGGACTGCCACTTCTGCGCTCAGATTTATTAACGAGAATAAACGTTCAGTGCGGGGAAGTAATAGGCAATCTCGACGGCTGCAGTTTCGGGAGCGTCCGAGCCATGAACTGCGTTGGCATCGATGCTATCGGCGAAATCAGCGCGGATGGTGCCTGCATCTGCTTTCTTCGGATCAGTCGCACCCATCAGGTCGCGATTTTTAAGTATCGCGCCCTCGCCTTCGAGTACCTGAATCATCACCGGGCCGGAGATCATGAAGCTGACGAGGTCGTTAAAGAACGGACGTGCTTTATGGACAGCGTAAAAGCCCTCCGCCTCTGCGCGCGATAACTGCGCCATGCGAGCGGCAATGACTTTCAAGCCTGCCTTTTCGAATCGGGAATAAATTTCACCGATCAGGTTCTTGGCGACGGCGTCGGGTTTGATGATGGAGAGTGTCTTTTCAATTGCCATTTAATAATCCTATATAACTTGATGAAAACATTAGATTTTAACACGAAACCCCGCATCGAGTCACGGTTCTGATCGCTTTTTTGCCTGCAATACCAGACGATTGTTGGTGCGGCGAATGACAAAGTCATGACCACCAGCCAACTGCGGTTTGCTGGTCGGCGCAATCCGAAATAGCTGTGCCGCCCAGTCATGCAATTGTGATTGCGAGGAAACGGGTGCGCCTTGCCATTTGAGCCAGTGGTAAAGCGCGTTGGTCTGTCGTGCTAGCGGTAACGAATCGAGGCGCTGCGCAAACGCATTTGTGCCATCCCAGGCAAGGTCAATCCTGGCCAGCGCTTCCAGCATTTCATCGGCCTCGGCAGCATGCTTTGCTGCACGTGCCAGAGAGGCCACGTAGTGTGGAAAGCGCGCCGACAATCTCGGCGTAATATCTTGCCGCAGAAAATTGCGCGTGTAAGCAGTGTCCGCATTGGATTCGTCTTCGATCCATTTCAAACCCCGCCGCCGCGCCTCGGCCTCAATGTCGACCCGGGTTACGCCTAGCATCGGGCGCAGAATAGTTTGCGCTGTGGACAAAACGCGCACCTCCCCCATCCCGGCGAGCCCTTTCAGCCCGGTGCCGCGTAGCAACTGATGCAGGACTGTTTCAGCCTGATCGTCGGCATGCTGGGCGAGCAGTACGAATGTCGAACCTTCCTCGGCAAATGCGGCGTATCTGGCCGCCCGAGCAGCGCCTTCGATGCCTGCAGGCGATTTCCTGTCGACTTGAACCCTGGTAATCGTTAGCGGAATTTCTTTTGCATAGCAAACATCGGTACAAAAAGCCGCCCAGGTGTCAGCATTTGGACTCAAGCCATGGTGCACGTGAATGGCCGTCACTTCCAGCCGCATGGTGGACTTCAGCTGGTCGGCCAAGGTGAGCAAAAGCATCGAATCCACGCCGCCTGAAAAGGCGACACAGACCCGCTTGCTATGAACAGCGTGGCGAACCAGAAAATTCTCAACGATGTCTTTTAGCGGTGCGATTTGCAGCTCCTGCATGGCGAGGGGTTTGATGCAAAGCGCCCTGCGCTCCAATCGATGAATGCGTGAGGCCGCTGCGCCCAGCTTGCGCACGCCGGGTTACGGGCTAAAGTTGCGAGATTCGCACTCGGCTAGGCAGAAAAACAGGGATGGAATTTACATCAATACTTCAACGTCTATATCTGGCGCGCTTTTTCAGCCAGAACGCTGCTGCGAGCCGCTCCAGCTCTAGTGTTTTGTCAGGTTTTGCAGGCTATTCAACCAGTTCCCTGAATTTTCCTAGTTCCAATAGTTTCTTTTGCCGCTCTTGCACGATGACGTCAGGCGACTTTTCCGAGAGCGTTTTCAACGAGTCGGCAATTGACTTCTTTAACGTCGCCGCCATTGCCTGCGGATCCCGGTGCGCACCACCCAAGGGTTCATTGATGATCTTGTCAATCAGGCCCAGTGCTTTCAGCTTGGGCGCAGTAATGCCCAGCGCTTCGGCCGCCTCTGATGCCCGCCCCGAGTCTTTCCACAAGATCGCAGCACAGCCTTCGGGCGTAATGACTGAATATGTCGAATATTGAAGCATATAGGTCACGTCACCGACGGCGATCGCCAGTGCGCCGCCCGACCCGCCCTCACCGATGATGCTGCAAACTATCGGCACCCGCAGGCCCGCCAGCACGTAAAGATTGTGCCCAATCGCTTCCGATTGTCCACGTTCCTCCGCACCGACACCGGGGTAGGCGCCAGGTGTATCGATCAAGGTCAAGATTGGCACGCCGAATTTCTCGGCTAACTTCATCAGGCGCAGCGCCTTGCGATAGCCTTCGGGTCGCGGCATGCCGAAATTGCGGAATTGCCGCTCTTTGGTATCCCGTCCCTTCTGGTGGCCCAGGACCATGACGGTTTGGCCATTGAAGCGCGCAAGTCCGCCGACCAGTGCGGAGTCCTCACCAAAACTCCGGTCGCCGTGTAATTCCTCAAAGTCGGTCATCATCATGCTGATGTAATCGAGCGTATAAGGCCGCTGCGGGTGCCGTGCCACTTGCGAAATCTGCCAGGCCGTCAGCTTGGCGTAGATATCCTTGGTCAGCGTCTGGCTTTTCTTGGCGAGTTTGCCGATTTCGACCGATATGTCGACCGCTGAATCGTCCTGCACAAAGCGCAGTTCCTCGATTTTGCTTTCCAGTTCCGCAATCGGCTGCTCAAAATCAAGGAAATTGAATTTTTGTGGTGTCATTCACGAGTCGCGCAGATTTCTCAATGGGCAATGATACCAAGTCCCGCGGTTATAATTCGGCGATGGCAAATCGACTGACCAAGATCACGACGCGCACGGGAGACAAAGGCACCACCGGCCTCGGCGACGGCACCCGCGTGCTCAAAAGCACTCTTCGCGTCGCCGTCATCGGCGATATCGATGAACTCAACAGCATGATGGGGTTGTTGCTGACCGAGCCATTGCCGGAGGATGCACAATCGACACTGACGCGCATTCAAAACGAGTTGTTCGATTTGGGCGGTGAAGTGTGTATTCCAGGCCACACCGTTCTGACGGATGCGCACGTACTGTTTCTTGATGGTGAAATCAGCCGCGTTAATGCCTCTCTGCCGCCGCTAAAGGAGTTTATTTTGCCCGGCGGTTCGCGGGCAGCTGCCTGCTGCCACCTTGCTCGCACCATTGCGCGGCGCGCCGAGCGTGCGCTCGTCGCACTCTCGCAGAGTGAAACAATCTCTCCACTTGCGCTGCAATATTTGAACCGGCTCTCCGACTTTCTGTTCATTCTGGCACGCAGTTTGAATCGCCACGCTGGTGTCGGCGATGTTTACTGGCAACGCCTTCCTTTAACCACAGAGACACGCTGACGCCATGTCAACACTGCCTCCAACGATGCCAACTGCCTTCAATGAGCGCCTCGCTGCTCTGCTTGCGCAAGCCGGTCTGGGTAATCGTGCCGCGTTTGCCGACCTATATGAAGCAACAAAATCGAAACTGTTTGCCGTTTCGCTTCGTATAGTCCGTGAGAGGCATATCGCCGAAGAGGTTTTGCAGGACAGCTTTGTGAATATCTGGAACAACGCCACCAAATACGCAGTTGCGCAATCCGCCCCCATGACATGGATGACGGCAATCGTGAGGAACCGCAGCCTCGATATCGTCCGCCGCCCATTTTACGAGGTGCAGGACGAGGAGGACTTCTTTGCGATCAATATGCAAGACGAGCGACCCGGCCCGGAGGATCAGTTGGCCTCGCGTCGCGACCAGGTGAAAATCGAGCATTGCATGAAGGGCCTGGACGGCGAGCAGCAACAAACAGTTTCGCTTGCCTTTTTTCAAGGACTGTCGCACTCGGAAGTGGCAAGCCATCTGGGCAAACCGCTGGGCACCGTGAAGACCCACATCCGCCGTGGCTTGTTGAAGCTTAAAGGGTGCCTCGAATCATGAAACTTGGCAATCCTGAGCTTCGTAGCAGTCTGGCATCGGAATATGTGCTGGGCACCTTACGCGGTGGTGCGCGCCGGCGTTTCGAGGACTACATGAAGCGTGATGCGGCACTCCAGAAAGAAGTCGAAACGTGGCAGGCGCATTTGTTGCCCCTTTCTGAGCGGCTTTCTCCGGTCAACCCACATGCCCGCGTATGGAAAAATATCG
>JANMZU010000960.1:0-3003 GCA_031383585.1 Betaproteobacteria bacterium | reverse complement strand
GCAAGCTGGCGGGCAGGCCAAGTTCCTTGACTACCGGCACGAAGTCCCAGCAGTCGGCGCCGAGCCCATGCATCCAGATAACGGTGCCTTTGGGTTCGGCACCAGTGTTGAGTTCGATATGTTCGATCATTTTTGTGAAGTAGATTTTTGTTGCGAGTTTGGAGGATTGACGCCGACCAGCGCGTTCAATTGTTGTTAGTCACTGCTTTTTCGGATGGCGCTCTTGGGCCGGAATGCCTTGATCACATCGTCATTCGTTTCAAGATACGGGCCGCCGATCAAATCTATGCAGTACGGCACTGCTGCGAATATGCCGACTTCAACTGATTTGCCGTCAGTGTCCTTGAAGCCTTCTAGCGTTTCTTTGATCGCTTTTGGCTGCCCAGGCAGGTTGATGATCAGCGACTGTTTGCGCAGCACGGCTACCTGTCGCGAAAGGATCGCTGTGGGTACAAACCTGAGCGAAATTTGCCGCATGCGCTCGCCGAAGCCATCCATCACTCGATCTGCCACCGCCAGCGTTGCCTCTGGTGTCACATCGCGCCGCGCGGGACCGGTGCCACCGGTCGTCAGAATCAGGCAGCATCCCTCATCGTCAGCCAGCCTCGTGAGGCTCGCTTCGATCTGCGCTTGTTCGTCGGGGATCACTGTCGAAACAAACGTGATGTGATTCTTCAGCGCGGACGTCAGCCAGGCTTCCAGCGCGGGCAATCCTTCATCGCGATAGACACCTTGTGATGCCCGGTCGGAGATTGAAAGCAGACCGATTCTTGCCGTATCAAAACTCATAGACAGTGACCAGCCTATTCCGGGATGCGCGATTGCGCTACAACCAGGGTGTGAATCTGTGAATACAGCAGCCGATAATTCTTTGGTGGCCGATTTTTCGCCTTGTCGTCCTTTGCGCCGTGAATGTACTTGTCCAGCATGGCGCGGTCCGCCTCCGGAAAGTCTTTGGCGAACGCGCCAAGAGCAGTCTCATCGCTCAATAGGCGCTCTCGCCAGCGTTCTGCCAGGTGATGCAGGGCGGTTTCCTTCTTGTTTGGTGCCTTAAGCGAATTGAGCTGTTCGACGATCGGCGCCGAATCGACTTCACGCATTAATCGTCCGATGTATTGCATCTGCCGTTTCATGCCACCATATTTGCTCTTGGGGATGCGCTTGGCGTCTACGACTGCAGTACGCAATTCATCGGGTAGGGTCAGTTTGTTGATTGTTTCTGAGGAAAGGCCGACCAACTCTTCGCCGATGTCCTGCAATGCCAGCATGTCCCGTTTCTTTTGGCTTTTGCTGATAAAATTTTCATCTTCTGTGTCTGTCATGGTGTTCTGGTTCTTTTCCGGCGTGGTCATTGCGTTTTCAAGCATCTATTGCTCGACAAGCCCAGATGATACCGCACCGCCCCAGCTTTCCCGCCCGCCCGATTGCGGCACCGCCCTCCAATCCACTCCCTGAAAATCAAACTAACGTGTCCTCAACAGCCTCTTTTGCACCCGGCAGCCTTGCCGATCTCGCTCAGTTTTCACTCGATCGCGCCAAAGTACTTGGCGCGACCGCCGCTGAAGTAGAAATTTCCACCTCGCTTGGACAGGATGTGACAGTCAGACTGGGAGAAGTTGAGACCATTGAACACAACCGCGACAAGGGCTTGGGCATCACTGTCTATTTAGGCCAGCACCGGGGCAATGCTTCTACCACGGACTTATCACGAGAGGCCATTGAACGTACCGTCAAAGCGGCGCTGGCCATTGCTAAATACACGGCCGCTGATGAATTCGCAGGGTTGGCCGATCCGAGCCGTTTGGCGCTGCCGCCCTACGCTGATTTTGACCTGTACCACCCGTGGAAACTTGGCGTTGATGAAGCAATTGCCCTGGCCAAGCGGATGGAGGCCGCCGCATTTGCAGTCGACAAGCGCATTAACAATTCTGAAGGTGCCGCTGTTTCTACTTACGAGTCGGATTTTATCTATGCCAACTCTGCCGGGTTCCTGGGCGGCTATCCGACCACGCGCCATGGCGCTAGCTGTACGATGATTGCGACCAGCAAGCAGGGCATGCAACGCGATTACTGGTATGCGGTATCGAGAAGTGAAAAAGGAATGGACTCGCCCGAAGACGTCGGTCGACGCGCCGGTGAGCGCACGGTTGCAAGGCTTGATTCAAGAAAAATCGCCAGTTGCGAAGTGCCGGTTTTATTCGAAGCGCCGGTCGCATCTGGCTTGATCGGCAGTTTTGTAGGCGCCATAAGTGGGAGTGCTCTCTACCGCAAGGCCAGCTTTTTGCAGAACAGCATCGGCGAGACGGTGTTTTCGCCGATTGTTTCGATTCGCGAAGACCCGGCCATTCGCGGCGGTCTGGCGAGCGGCCCGTTTGACGGCGAAGGCGTGACGACGGTTGCGCGCGACGTGGTCAAGGATGGTGTCGTGCACGGCTATTTCCTCGGTAGTTATTCAGCGCGCAAACTGGGCATGCAGAGTACCGGTAACGCAGGCGGCAATCACAATCTGATGGTGACACCGGGTGAGCTTGATTTTGCTGGTTTGCTGAAAAAAATGAATCGCGGACTCGTCGTGACGGAATTGATGGGGCAGGGCGTCAACAACGTGACAGGCGATTATTCCCGCGGCGCGGCGGGCTTCTGGGTGGAGAGCGGTGAGATCGCCTATCCAGTCGAAGAGATAACCATCGCCGGAAATATGAAGCAGATGTTCAAAGATATCGTCGCCATTGGCAATGATGAATTGGCGTTGGGCTCAAAGCGTGTGGGCAGTGTGCTGATTGAGCGCATGTCGATTGCCGGGGAATAGTCACTCGGCCGCCGTACACAAATCCTCTTGTTTTATACTTTGGGTTGAAGTCGTTACTCAACCGAGATTGTCCATTGGGCGCACCTTCGGTGCTGAGCGGTCGCTGCAGGTCCACTTGGGGCCATTTTTGCCTCTCTTCGTTACCAATAGCTGTGCTATTGGTGCCTCAGTCGAGACAAAACTGACTCCCAACC
>JANMZU010000945.1:0-1818 GCA_031383585.1 Betaproteobacteria bacterium | reverse complement strand
GGATATCCTGAGTTCGATCACATCCTGCTCAAGAAACTGGGCTGGTGGGCCGACCTGACTGAGGCCGAGCAAAAAGCCGCCGAAGGAAAGAACTGGAAGACCGATCTTTCTGGCGGCATCCAGCGCGTCGTAATGAAGGTGCACGGTTGCCATCCATTTGGTAACGCCAAGGCGCGCGCAGTTGTCTGGAAATCCCGGATGCCATACCGCAGCATCGCGAACCGATCTACAGCCCGCGGCCGGATATGGTTGCCAAGTATCCTACGCATGCAGACAAAGGCGCATTCTGGCGCATGAATACCCTTTACAAAACCATTCAGGACAAGAACAAGGACATCAGCAAGGACTTCCCGCTCATCCTGACATCCGGACGACTTGTCGAGTATGAGGGCGGAGGCGACGAGACAAGGTCGAACCCATGGCTTGCAGAATTGCAGCAAGAGAATTTCGTCGAGATCAATCCCAAAGACGCCGAAGCACGTGGCATCAAGAACAACCAGTACGTCTGGGTCAATTCACCAACGGGCGCAAAGATCAAGGTCAAATCATTGCTGACCGAGCGCGTGGCTCCCGGGACTACCTTCGTGCCGTTCCACTTCGCCGGCTGGTGGCAGGGCAAAGATCTGCTCGACAAATACCCTGCTGGTGCGGCGCCGATCGTGCGCGGTGAAGCGGTAAATACGGCAACCACGTATGGCTACGACAGCGTAACGATGATGCAAGAAACCAAAACCACACTCTGCCAGGTTGCCTTGGCTTAACCACACAGATATCAGGAGAACTCATCATGGCAAGAATGAAATTTATCTGTGACGCAGAGCGCTGCATTGAATGCAATGGCTGCGTGACGGCATGCAAAAGCGAGCACGAAGTTCCATGGGGCGTAAATCGCCGCCGTCTGGTGACGGTGAACGACGGCAAACCCGGCGAACGTTCAATTTCGGTCGCCTGCATGCACTGCACTGACGCGCCTTGTATGGCGGTTTGTCCGGTGGATTGCTTCTACAAAACCGAAGAAGGCGTGGTGCTGCACGACAAGGATCTTTGCATCGGCTGTGGCTACTGCTTTTACGCATGCCCGTTTGGCGCACCGCAGTTTCCACAGGCAGGCGCTTTTGGCCTGCGCGGCAAGATGGACAAGTGCACATTCTGTGCAGGCGGTCCTGAAGAAGACAATTCAGTAGCCGAGCGGACGAAGTATGGACGCAATCGACTTTCCGAGGGCAAATTGCCAGCGTGCGCCGAGATGTGTTCGACGAAAGCCTTGCTGGCTGGTGATGGCGATGTAATTATGTCCATCTACAAGCAGCGCGTGCAGCGCAGAGGCAAAGGTGATGAGGTCTGGGGCTGGGCGATGGCCTACAACCGGAGCGATGCCAAGCCGCAGGCCGCAGGAGCAAAGACATGATTAGCCGGCGCATTTTAGCGGCGAGTATCGCCGTCGTTCTGGCTGCGGGTATATCTGGCTGCGGCGAAGTCGACCAGACTTCCAAAACGCAGAAAGTTTATGCGGGCAAGAAAGATGAGCGGGCATACGACAACAAGGTTTTCGGCAGCGACAAACAAAAGTGGGAATCTGCAATGGTGCAGCGAAGCCGTACGCAGAATGAATATTTGCGTACGGATCAGAAATGAACACCAGTCGATCGCACACGGAGAGAACTATGATGAAATCAATCGGACTGATTCGTTGCACACGCACCTTGGGCGCGACACTGTTGTTGCTCGCAATGCCTTTCGGTATTGCTACTGCCCAGCAGGCGGCAGGCACTGCGCCGGTCGCTGCGTCAGCGGCACCTGCGGCAACCGCTGCGCCAG
>JANMZU010000930.1:0-1646 GCA_031383585.1 Betaproteobacteria bacterium | reverse complement strand
GTCGCCCAGAAACAACCATTGCGCGAGTGCAGCAAGAAAGCCAACCAGAAAGAAGCCGGTCCAGATGTACGTGTGGGTCATGGTGTGGAGGCCTTTTTCTTGTTGGGCGCGCTGGGTCAATGAAAGAAGGTTTTCCGTACTTTACACGTCCGCTGACTGGCTGGCAGTGTCAGAATGCGCTTTTCTGCCAACGCACAATATGTCGCCGACACTCCTCTTCTGCTTCGTCATCGCCTACTTCGCACTTCTGCTCGGCGTCGCGTGGTTCACGTCGCGGAAGTCCGACAACGAATCATTCTTTATCGGCAATCGCAAAAGCAACTGGATGCTGGTCGCTTTCGGGATGATCGGCACCTCGCTCAGCGGTGTCACCTTCATCAGCGTTCCCGGCGCGGTCGGCGCCAACGCGTTCGCGTACTTCCAGATTGTCATCGGTCAGTTGATCGGCTACTTCGTGATCGCCTTTGTACTGTTGCCGGTTTACTACCGGCTGAATCTGACCTCGATTTATCACTATCTTGATACGCGTATGGGACCGCGCGCATACAAAACCGGTGCGGGATTTTTTGTGCTGTCACGGACGCTGGGCGCAACCGCGCGACTCTATATCGTTGTGAAAATATTGCAGGACTCAATTCTCGATGGCCTGCACGTGCCGTTCTGGATGACCGCACTGGTCATCCTCGTGATGATTCTGCTCTATACCTACGAAGGCGGGGTGAAAACGATCGTCTGGACGGACACCTTGCAGACTGCATGCATGCTGGCTGGGCTGGTAATTTGCGTGAGTTACGTGCTCGACGGCCTGCAACTGTCGTTCACCGAAAGTCTTTCGCAACTGGATGCTCGAGGGCTGTCGAACATATTTTCGACTGACGTCAATAGTTCAAAGTTCTTCGCCAAGCAAATACTGGCCGGTGTCTTCATCGCCATCGCCATGACCGGGCTCGATCAAGAAATGATGCAAAAGAATATCTCGGTAAAGACGCTGGCCGATTCGCAGAAGAACATCGTCACCCTGAGCATCATCATGCTTGGTGTGGTGCTGCTTTTCCTTTATCTTGGCGGGCTGCTTTCCATGTATGCGCCGACGGTGGGCGTGACCGAAACGGGCGACAAGATTTTCCCCGCCGTGGTGTTGGGGCATCTGCCAGCAATGGTGCAGGTCATTTTTGTCATCGCCCTGATCTCCGCGCTCTTCCCGAGTGCGGATGGTGCCATCACGGCGCTGACATCATCCTTCTGCATTGACATACTTGGCATCAACCGCCGCAGCGACATGAACGAAGCACAGAGGAAGCGCCTTAGGCATCAGGTTCATATCGGCTTCGCCGTACTGTTCCTGCTATTGGTAATGGTGTTCAAGTGGGCGGACAACCCGAGCATGATTGGGCTAATCCTGAAGCTGGCCGGTTATACGTACGGGCCGCTGCTAGGGCTGTTTGCATTTGGGATTTTGACCAGCAGGGTTGTGAAGGATCGCTATGTGCCCGCCATCGCCATTGCCGCACCAATTGTCTGTTTCGTGATCGACAAGTATCAGAGCGTATTGTTCGGCAGATATGAAATCGGACTGGAGCTGCTGATCATCAACGGGGCACTGACGTTTGGCGGTTTGTGGCTGGCTTCCAGTTCGCCCAAGGTTC
>JANMZU010000926.1:0-5511 GCA_031383585.1 Betaproteobacteria bacterium | reverse complement strand
TCCCGCGCGCTCTCGAAACATCAGCGAAAGCAGCAAGATCACCGGCAGCAGCATCGCCACCCGCAGCAACTTGACGACGGTCGCGGTGTCGCCGGCGTCCTTTCCCATACTGTAGCCAGCGCCGACAACTTGCGCGACATCATGAATGGTTGCCCCCAGAAAGATCCCGGCTTGGTGTGGGCTGAAGCCCATCAGACTGACGATGACGGGATACACCACCATCGCAATGGTGGAGAGTGCGGTCACACCAATCACCGCAAAGGTCGTATCGCGCTCGTGGTTCTCGCCCTTTGGCAAGACCGCCGCGATGGCTAGTGCGGCAGAGGCACCGCATATGGCAACCGCGCCACCGGTCAACAATCCAAAATGTTTACTGACGGACGTGAATCGGCCGAACAGCCAACCGAACAGGATGGTGAGAACCACCGCCGCAACGACCATCAGCGCCGTATTGGTGCCTAGCGCCGTGATTTCACCAAGGGTGATACGCAAGCCCAGCAAAGCAACACCCGTGCGCAAAAGAGTCGATGCCGCAAACTGAATGCCGGCAACACATTTGCCTTCCTGGCTAAGGAAATTCAATGCCATGCCCAGCAACAGCGCAAACAGCATGGACGATGCGCCGTAATGCTCGGACATGAACATGGCCGCAATCGCGACGACTGCAGCGCAAATGACACCCGGCGCCAGTTTGTCGACGTATTGTTCTTTTGCAGCGGACCAGATAGACATCAAAACCTTTCGTTGGGCCGGGTATCGCCCGCCTGGAGAACTGCCATTATTTCGTTTTTCGCCACAGAAATACCGGTGGGATGGTCCCTGCCTCGTTGGCTGAAATCAGCGAAAGGAAAATCCGCGCGTCTCCAGACGGCCCATCTCAATTTAAAGTGGACGAAATGCCAATGCCGACTTGCAAGCAGAGGCGTGAACTGCCAGCTCTCGGCATGGTGCGGGCCGATACCCGACGCTGCAGTGCCCAAGTAGGGCCAAGCGGCTTGACCGACCGCAGACAACGATGGAGCAAGCGAAGTAGGCCGCCATGAATGATGCAGCGCAGCATTTATTTCATACCGATATCTCTTCACCACGGGCGCGAAGAGCCGAAAGTCGTCGAGCAGCATTGTTGGCCAACTCATATAGATGATCTACTTGACTTTACCATGGGCACTGCATAAAGTGCTTGCACGTAGGGATTGGGTTAGAACTAATGGTCACCCTTCCTGACTGGAATCAAGATGTTGGCCTTCAGTCGGTGCCAGCATCAACATGAAGGTGCCTTTAGATTGCCCTCATCGCGTGACATGATGATTGCCCACTAGAGGACCATCTAAAAAATATACCAACGAGGAGAAATTCATGAAACCCGCCCTAAAAGTCAAAAGGTCGCTTGCCGCACAGCGCCGTATCCTCCCGGCAGTTGCCTCTATTGCCGCGCTAGTCGCCGGATTGGTAAATGCGCAGGAGGCCGCCAAGCCGACGGCCAAAGCTGAGGAGTCCAACCAGCTCGAAACCATCACGGTCACGGCAACCAAGCGAAGCGAACCCCTGCAATCTGTACCAATTGCCATTTCGGTCTTAAGTGGTGACAAGCTAGAGCAGGCCAACCTCAACACCCTAGGTTCGATTAGCGCGCAGGTGCCAACGCTAAACTTCCGAGCCAACGCGTCCAACAAGGACACGTCGCTGTTTATCCGCGGCGTTGGTACGATTTCAACATCGCCGGGCGTTGAGCCGACAGTCTCCATGGTTGTAGATGGCGTTGTTTACGCGCGGCCGGGTCAGGCAACGCTTGACCTGATGGATGTCGAACGGATCGAAGTGCTGCGCGGGCCGCAAGGCACTCTTTTCGGCAAGAATGCGTCTGCTGGCGTGATCAATATTGTGTCCAAGCCTATCTCCGCTGGCACTGAGCGATTTGTCGATGTGTCTTTTTTCCAGCGTAACGAGCGCCGCCTGCGCACCGGTGTTTCCGGTGAGATTGCCCCGGGTCTTCTCGGCTCGTTTGCTGCGATGCTAGGCGAATACGATGGCAACATTACCAATGTCTTGAGTGGCGACCGCGTGAGTGGCTATGATCGTAAAGGCGCGCGCGGAAAAATTGAATTCACGCCCAACGGAAACGTGAAAGCGGTCTTCATCGGTGACTACTCCACCGGCGACGACACCGGCTCGCGGGGCCCCTTTGTGCGCGCAACCGGCTCCCTTCCGGCGGCGCTCAGTCCCGTCGTACCGGGCTTGGAAAACCGCAGTGTGGCCACCGATGTCAAGGAGCGAGTGGACGACACCAATCTGGGGCTGTCGGGCCAGGTGGACTGGAAGGTCGGCGGTTTAAATGTGACTGGCATTACTGCGTATCGCGTCTGGAAGAACATCCAGTTTCAGGACATCGACGGCGTTGGGCCGGTCTATAACCAGATCGCCAGGCTGGGGGATCGCGGGCAGTTGAAATCCGAGCAAATCTCGCAGGAATTACGTTTGGCATCCGAGACCGGCAAGTTCTTTGAGTATGTCGCTGGCCTGTATTACATGCGCACCAAAACTGACGAAGTATATCGGCGGGATGTTACCCGTTGCGCGACGACTGCACCCACGCTGGCCAACGGCCTGACACCTTGTGCCACGCTCTTGTTCGACAACGGCGTTGCTACCTACGGCACGCTCGGCAAGAGCAGCTCGTTCTTTGGTGAGAGCAAATTTAACTTCAGCCAGACTATGCGCGGTATCTTTGGCTTGCGCTATACCAAGGATGATTTGTCGTACTACCACGCGCGGGTCTCGACACAGGCCGGAGATATTGGCGGCGTGCGGGCAGGCCGCACCAACACCATCGGATCGACGAATCAAAACGGCGTTTCCGGGCGCATTGGGCCGCAGTTTGATTTGAGCAAAGATGCAACCATCTATGCCACCTACTCCAAAGGCTACAAGGGCCCGGCTTTCAATGCCTTCTTCAACATGCGGGCGATCGATGACATCGCATTGGCGCCTGAAAAATCCAAGGGCTTTGAACTTGGTCTTAAATCTACGCTGCTCGACAACCGCGTACGCTTCAACGTTGCGGCATTCGACACTAAATACACTGGCTACCAGGCTAACTTTCCGGACAACGTCGGCGGCGTTGTGATTACCCGCTTCATTAACGCCGGTGACGTTTCCACCAAAGGCTTCGAGGTCGATTTCGATGCCAAAGTCACCAAGCAATTTACTGTCGCTGGTGCTTATGCCAAAACCAAGGCGCGCATCGATAGATTCAACTGTCCGGCCGGTGCCGCTTGTCCGAGCCTGAACGGTGCGCCATTGCCGTCGGCACCAGACAACAAAGTCAATGTGCGCGCCAATTACAAGATGGATGTTGGCAATGGGCTCAAACTAGACCTTGGCGCCGATTACAGCTGGCAGAGCGAAGTGCAGTTTGATTTGTCCACTTCGACCAACACAATCCAGCCTTCGTACGGTATTTTCAATATGACCATCGCTCTGTCGAGCCCGGCAGCTGGCTGGCGCTTCGCGGTACTAGGCAAGAATCTGGGTGACAAGTCCTATGCCGCGTTTCTTGCGTCGGGTGCCAACACCCAGCGCTCTGTGCCACGTGACGACCAGCGTTACTTTGGCGTCAACGCGCGCCTCGACTTCTAGTCGTCAGTCGGACCTGCAGCCAAACGGCTACAGGTCCGGCGAGCAACTGGCAATAAAACTGGTAGATCGCGTGGATGGCTTGCAGCCAACCACATTATCAACTTTAGCAAAAAGCAATTTGACGGCGGGTATCAGGGGTTCGATTGCGATGGTCGCCTCCTGATATCCCTTGTCGCGACACTGAAGGCTACCTGTGCCCACAGTCCCGTTCCGCCGCGCCCTAGACTCTCTGCGTAGCCAGCGCTGGCTGGCCAAGGACGATATGCGGTCGTTTGCCCATCGCCAGCGACTGCAGCAGCGGGGCCTGCGGCGAGAGGAGTTTCTCGGTCGCCCGGTTATCGCGATAGTAAATACCTGGTCTGATCTGTCGCCCTGCCACTCACATTTGCGTGAGCGCGCGGCATCGATACGCGATGGCATCTTGCTGGCGGGCGGCTTTCCGGTCGAGCTCCCGGCGCTGTCGCTGGGCGAGGTGATGGTCAAGCCGACCACCATGCTTTACCGTAATTTACTGGCCATCGAAACCGAAGAGCTGCTGCGCTCCCACCCGGTGGACGGCGCGGTGCTTCTCGGTGGCTGCGACAAGACCACACCCGGCATGCTCATGGGGGCATTGAGCATGGATATCCCGGTGATTTTTTGCCCAGCGGGGCCGATGCTTAATGATCGCCATCGCGGGCAAGCGGTAGGCGCGGGAACCCATACCAAAAAATTCTGGGAAGAATACGTCGCGGGCAATATCAAACAGCGCGAGTGGATCCAGCTCGAAGCCAAAATGACCCGCTCGCCCGGCACCTGCAACACCATGGGCACAGCCAGCACCATGACAGCGATCGTCGATGCGATGGGCTTTACCCTGCCTGGGGCATCGAGCATTCCTGCGATGGACGCCAATCATGTGCGCATGGCCTCAGGCTCCGGGGCGCGCATTGTCGAGATGGTGTGGGAAGATCTGAAGCCTTCGCGTTTTTTCAATCACGACTCCATTGTCAATGGCATCGCGACCTACATGGCGCTGGGCGGCTCGACCAATGCGGCGATTCATCTGATCGCGATCGCCGGGCGTGGCGGTTTAAGCCTCACGCTCGACGACATGGACGCTGCCGCACGACGGATCCCGGTGCTTGCAAATTTGTTTCCCTCGGGCGACAAATTGATGGAAGACTTCTTTTTTGCCGGCGGCTTACCGGCACTGCTGTCCGAAATCAAATTGCACCTGAAGCTCGATGCGCTCACAGTGACCGGAAAGACGTTGGGCGACAATATCGCAGACGCAAGCAATCACGACCCGGAAGTCATCCGCCCGTTAGCGCGGCCGGTCGCGCCGGGTGCGGCACTGGCTGTATTGCGCGGCAATCTGTGCCCCGACGGCGCAATTATCAAGCCGTCCGGCGCCAGCCCGCGATTTTTCAAGCACCGCGGCCGCGCACTGGTGTTCGCATCCAATGCCCAAATGCAGGCGGAGATTCACCACCCCGAGCTGGACGTGGATGAAAACACCGTGCTGGTGTTGCAGCACGGCGGCCCGGTAGGCGCGCCGGGCATGCCCGAGTGGGGCAATCTGCCGATTCCGAAAAAACTCCTGCAACAAGGCGTGCGCGATATGCTGCGAATCTCGGACGCGCGTATGAGTGGTACGCATTTTGGCAGTTGCGTGGTGCATGTGTCGCCCGAATCGGCGATCGGTGGACCGCTGGCGCTGATACAGACCGGCGACATGATTGCCATGGACATTGACGCGCGAACCCTGAACGTGGAGGTATCCGATGAAGAGCTTGCACGTCGCCGCGCCACATGGCAGCCGCCTGCACCCACTTACCAGCGCGGCTATACACGCCTGTACATCGACCACGCGACACAAGCGCACCAAGGTTG
>JANMZU010000923.1:0-2093 GCA_031383585.1 Betaproteobacteria bacterium | reverse complement strand
GAACCGAAAACTACATGAGCATTTGATGAAGACCTGTATTGGTTTATCAGCTTGCTTTTTGATTTTGTATGTGCTGTATCACATGACCAGCGATCCTACACCTTTCGGAGGAAAAGGAGTAGTGAGCGTGATCTATTATGTTACCCTGATCTCCCATATTCTTTTGTCTGTTACCGTGATTCCATTCGTTTTATTCACCTTTTCAAGGGCTTTGGCAGGCAATTTTGAAAGGCACAAAGCATTGGCTAAATTTACTTTTCCGATCTGGTTATATGTGGCGGTGACCGGTGTTGTCGTTTACCTAAAAGCAACGGTTGACTCCCTTTGGACCATAAAAAAAAACGACAGCAAGCGCCCGCTGCTGCGGGGCAATGATGCGCGATCAGTGCTAGCGTCGCTGCTCGAAACTCGCGAGCCGTTATATGCCGAAATTGCCGACTTAGTAGTCGAAACCGCTGGTTACCCCAAGGTTTCTAGGCTAGTCAACGATATTGTGAATCGACTCGTGCAAAATGGTCTCTGTGAACCGACAGAAAAAACAACTTGAACAACGTGCATGAACCCCGCTGACAAACACGAAGTTTCACTCAACGTATCGTTAGGTGACCGAAGCTATCCAATCTTGATAGGCCGATCCTTGCTCGCAAATGCCGAGCGGTTGATTGCCTATCTGCCGAGTCGGCGAGTCGCACTCGTGACCAATATTACGATTTACCCGCTTTATGGTGAGCCGCTGATAGCGGATTTAAGACGGCGGGGGGTTGAAGTTTTGCCAATCTGTTTGCCGGACGGAGAACAATATAAAGATTGGCCGGCGCTGAATCAAATCTTCGACGCGCTGCTCGAACATGTCGCCGATCGCAAAACCACGCTGATCGCGCTAGGCGGCGGCGTGATCGGGGATGTGGCCGGATTTGCAGCGGCCACCTACCAACGCGGTATTCCGTTCATTCAGATACCCACCACGCTATTGGCGCAAGTTGATTCAAGTGTCGGCGGGAAAACCGCGATCAATCACGCACGCGGCAAAAATATGATCGGTGCGTTTTATCAGCCTCAGCTTGTGCTGGCCGACACTGATACTTTGACGACGCTGCCAGACCGCGAATATCGCTCAGGCCTGGCTGAAGTCATCAAATATGGTCTTGGATTGGACGCCAGCTTTTTCGACTGGTTGCAAGCCAATATCGGCGCACTCAATCAGCGAGAGCCTGGAGCACTGGCATATGCCATCAAACGGTCATGTGAAATCAAGGCCGAAATCGTCGCCGCAGACGAGAGAGAAACACTGAAAGACGGTGGCCGTGCATTACTAAATCTGGGGCACACTTTTGGCCATGCCATTGAAACGGCGCTTGGCTACGGCGTGTGGTTGCACGGTGAAGGTGTCGCATGCGGTATGGTGTTGGCCGCAGAGCTCTCACACGAACTGGGAACGCTGGAAACCGCTTCGATGCAGCGCGCAACCGCCCTGATAAAAGCGGCGGGATTGCCAACCACCATGCCCAATATCTCCAGCGACGTGATGCTGTCGCACATGCAGCGGGACAAAAAGAATGAAGACGGAAATATCCGATTGATATTGCTGGACGCCATCGGCGCCTCAAACGTAAATCCGTCCATAAGCACATTACGACTTCATCAATTCCTTGACACCAGAACACGTCAGCCGTCGGCCCAGCATTGATGCGGCTTAGCGACCAAATTGGCGTCAAACGGCACATGGATAGGCGTTCTAAGCTAAAGGCATGCAGAGTCCAAGCTGTCAGCGCACATGAAATGCGCCAAACAGCCGCGAGGTTCTCAGCCTAATCGCTTTAGAAACACGCCCATCTCTCTGGCTGCCTGCTTGTCTCCCTTAGCTTCGGCTGCAACAATTCCCCTCGTATAGGCCTCCCGCGCGCCGTCAACATCGTTGCTCTGCGCCAACGATTTACCCAACAGCTTCCATGCCGCCGAATACGCACTATCCTGCAGCACGGCTGCGCGCAAATGCACCACTGCCTGCGTGCAATCGCCACACTTCAAATACTCACTGCCAAGCGAAAAACGCAGCAAGGGATTGTCCCTGCCCTGAGACAGCATTTTCTCAA
>JANMZU010000914.1:0-2306 GCA_031383585.1 Betaproteobacteria bacterium | reverse complement strand
GTCAAAGCCACCGCCGCCGCCACTGAAACTATCTGACGAGCCCCCCGACGGTCCGCCGCCGCCCCAGCTGCCGCCGGTAAATCCACCGCCACCACCGCGGCCTAAATTCATCGCCCCCATCAGCATCACAACAAAGAAAATAATGACACCGGCAACGATGGGAAACACCAGTCCGCCAGCCAGAAACCATGCCGCCGCGCCGGTGACGCCACCAGTCGCGGTAGCACCCATGAATCGGCCAAGCAGCGAGCGCAGGAGCGGGCCGACAAACAGTGCGGCCACGACGCCGAGTATCAAGAACGACTCGATGTTGCTACCTTGTTTGGCGGCGGTTTTTTTCTTTTCCGGCGGTGGCGGTAAAGCCTCGCCCTGCAGGACGTCGATGATCTTGGCCACGCCGTCGTCTATGCCGCCGGCAAAGTCACTGGCGCGAAATTTCGGTGCGACGATCTCACTAATGATGCGCTTGGACATGGCATCGGTGAGCACCCCCTGGGTGCCGCGACCAGTCAGTATCTGGAGCTTTCGATCACTCTTGGCAATCAGGAAAAGCACACCATCATCAACATCTTTGCGGCCAAGTTTCCAGGCATCGGCAACACGCATCGAGTAATCAAAAATGGTCTCGGGCTGCGTGGTGCCGACGATGAGGACGGCGATTTGTGCGCCCTTTTTCGCCTCGAAATCTTTTAGTCTCGCCTCAATGCGGGCCTGATCTGCGGCGGAAAGCGTCGCGGTCAGATCCGTTACCCGCTTGCTCAATGTCGGCACAGCGATCGGATCGCCTTCGGCAGCTGGCGCCGCGTTGCCCCAAATCAGCAAGAGCGCACTAGCTGCCACCAACAACGAGCGCGTCAGCGACCGCACACTTCGCTTCAAAACTGAATGCCTGGACGGAAAAAACGTCCCCGTGGCAACGAGGACGGTCGGATCCATTTCCGCTCTACTCGACAACGCGTGGCCGTCGCTTACTGTTTAGGTGCTGGGACGGGGTCCTGAGCGGGCGCAGCGGGTTTGGGACTGAAGTCGACCTTCGGTGCGGTCGAAATTGCTTTCTCATTTTCGACCGTGAACTGTGGCTTGACCGCGTAGCTGAACATCATCGCCGTCAGGTTTGTCGGGAACTGCCGCGTCAGGATGTTGTAGGCCTCGACGGAATCAGTGAAACGCTTTCTGGCGACCGTGATGCGGTTTTCAGTCCCCTCAAGCTGCGACTGCAGTTCGCGGAAGTTGGCATCGGATTTGAGTTGCGGATAGGCTTCGGCCACTACCAACAAACGCGACAGCGCGCTCGACAAATCGCCCTGCGCCTTCTGGAAATTTTTCAACGCCTCGGGGTTATTGACAACGTCTGCCCCCAGATTCATCTGACCAACCTTGGATCGCGCATTGGCAACCCCCAGAAACACGTCCTTTTCCTGCGTGGCATAGCCCTGCACCGTCGCAACCAGATTCGGAATTAGATCCGAGCGGCGCTGGTACTGGTTCAACACCTCAGCCCAGGCTTTTTTCACGCCTTCATCCTTCGATTGAAAGTCGTTGTAGCCGCAACCTGACAAGAACAGCATTGCGGTCACACTAAACATGAGTGCCAATTTGCGCATGAATTTCTCCAAAAGTGAGTGCGGTCGGGAATGGTGGGACGCCGCGGCAGGTAAATAGGGCTGATTATGCCCTTTGCAAGATGCTGAGGAGAGCAAATTTTCGAAAGCAACAGATTGCCGCATCTCGGGCTGCCTATTTGCCGTTTTGCAAGGCCGTCAATCGTTCCATTTCGTGGCGAGCAAACAGCATGTCCTCCCAGCCTTTCAATTTCTCCGGCAGACTGCGCAGCAGATACGCAGGATGGTAAGTGGCAACAACGGGAATATCGCGGTAGCGGTGCATCGAACCGCGCATTGAAGCCATGCTGGCGTCGGACCCGGTGAGGCGGATAACGGCGGTTTTGCCTAACGCCACGATCAGACTTGGCCGGATCAAATCGATTTGCCGGTCCAAAAATGGCGCGCAGGCTGCAGTCTCGTTCAGCGTCGGCGTGCGATTGCCCGGTGGCCGGCATTTGACGACATTGGCGATATACACCTCGCGACCACGTTGCAAACCTGCCGCTGCCAGCATCGCGTCGAGCAGCTTGCCCGCCTGCCCCACAAACGGCTCGCCCTGGTCGTCCTCCTCGGCGCCAGGCCCTTCGCCAACAAACAGCCAGGGAGCGGATTCAGCACCGACCCCAAAAACTGCCTGCTTGCGTTGTTTGCAAAGTCCGCAGGCAGTGCAACCTGCACTTTCTGCTTTAACCGCGTCCCAGT
>JANMZU010000832.1:0-1784 GCA_031383585.1 Betaproteobacteria bacterium | reverse complement strand
TTGGCGCCGATCACATCCAGCCACGGCTCGGTCTTGATCTGAAGCGATAGATAAAGGCCGAACAAAAAGAGTGCGAGGAAGCTTCGTCCGGTGCGTGTGCTGCGGCCAAGGAAGCTCGCAACAGCGCTTAAGGCGAATATTCCCGTGATCAGCGCACCCGCGCCCACAGAATTGCTGGCGAGCCAGCGCAACAATACGACCGCTGAAAACATCAAACCGATGGAAGCGGTCACCAGCAAGTGCCGAAGGTACCGCTGCTGTGCACCGCCCGGCACCGCAGCCGTTAGCGACTCAGCGGCTGACTGGTAATCACGCACGCTTAAGTCGCTGATCAGGATTCCCCAGCAGGCGACACCCATCGCCAGTACGGGACCGAGATTGCTCGTCTCCACGATGGCACCAGCGACGGAAATGGCCACAAGCGCAACAACCGCAAGGGGATTGGACATCAGAGTCAATGCAAGGTCGGCAACAGCTTGTCCCAAACTGCCTGGTAAACGCGCAGCCAACGGCATCAGCGGGCGAACAAGGCGCGTTGCCGGTTGAAACAGGCGGTTGATCAACGCCCAAAGTGTGTTTCGCCGATTTGTAGCTACCGCCATTACCTTGTCTGGCGAGAAACGGTGGAACAAAGCAATCGCCGGAATGAGTGGCAGCATCGCCACTAACGCGCAAACGACACGCATGCCCATCATTTCGGCCGTCCAGAAATCATTCAATACGATCGGCGCAAGTGACGGGTCGTAGGGGCTGCCGCCCAGCGAAAAGTGCTCGCTGTGAAACAGCTGCTTAAGGCGATGTGCAGTCGTGCCCACGCCGCAGAAGTCGATTGCAGACAGCGGCCCAAGCTGGCTGCTGTGCTTTTCGATAGTCGAAGGCAAAGCCGAAAATTGCCCTACCCAAAGCGTGAAATACAAGACGTCACCGCCTTTTCCCATCAGTGGAGAATACGAGTCGCACAATATCGCAACACTGGCAGTCAGAAAAATGGTGGGCATCAGCATAAATGCGTACATCTGCATAAATACCAACGGCTGAAGTGGGGCCTCGCCCCGAACTAATTGCAGCACCATCACCGTCAGCATTAGTGCAAACAGCAATGTCATGAGGTATGCGACCGCACCCAGCCAGCGAGCAAGCAGAAAACTGCCATTGCGAATCGGCGTGGAAGCCAGTACACCACCCACTCCGTGTGTCAGGTCTTCGCGGGTTCGGCCACGCACCAGATAAAAACTGGCAAGGCCAAACAGAAAACTCGCGAGCACCGAACTGCCAAGTGACAGCGCGGTACTGTTGTAAATTGACCGCGCCTTGTCAAACACGAGCATCGATCGCCCGCTGGCCGGATCGACGATGATGAGCCAGGCAATCGCGACGACGGCCAGGAGCGTGACCAGCGCGGAAAGTCGGCGGCTGCGCAAGCGCATCTCGTTGCAAACGACTGCTTTGATCATTTCGAATGTCATCAATGTATCCTCGAAGACTCGACCGGCCGGGCTACGCGGCGATTTTCTGGCTGAGATACTGCGAGGTCATCAGCGCTTCCTCGAGACTGGGTTCAACCGCCTCTGCACCAGCGCATGGTGATTGGGTTTGCGCCATGCGCATCGTGACGACATTGCCCTGACGCTGCGCGTGCAGCACGTGGGTATTGTTGCAAAGCGCGCTGTATTGATCTGCTGCCACGGCGGCCTGCCAGATTTGTCCGCGTGCCTTGTGCAGTATGGCGTCTGGCGTTTCGAAGGCGATCAACCTGCCCTCGCGCATGACCGCGATCTTGTCGG
>JANMZU010000827.1:0-1877 GCA_031383585.1 Betaproteobacteria bacterium | reverse complement strand
CTGAGAATGCCGCTGTCCCTGCCGGTGTAGACCGAACGCACATGCGGCGAGGAAGGCAACATGGTGATGACGAGTTCTACGTCCCGCGAACATACAGCAGGCGATGAAGCCGATTCCGCGCCGAGTTCCGTGAGATTCTTTCCGAGAGCGGGCACGACATCAAAGACTTTTAGCGTGTGACCGTGCTTTAACAAATTGCGGGCCATGGGGTTGCCCATGTGGCCCAGGCCGATGAATCCGATTTTCATTCAATGTGCTCCGCTTGTGTAGCCCGGAAGAAGCGTAGCGTACTCCGGGTCGGTAACTGTCTGTCGCTGCCCCGGATTACGCTACGCTTCATCCGGGCTACGTGCTGGCTGTCAGCTCATGTAATTCGCGAACCGCGCGACCAATCCAGCAATTTGAAGCAGGAAACCAAACAAGGCGATGATCGTTAAGGCTTTGCGTGAGTTGGATCCTGGCGCAGCTTCAATGATGCGAAATCCATTCGGACCAACCATTAATGTGGACATTAGTAGCATTATTCCAAAAGTGGTGACAGCAGCGCCAACGTGAGCGGCTTGTAAGCGCTCGATTAGGTCGACAGCCATCAATATCCAAAGCATCGGCGCCGACCATTTTACGAATGTGAGTTCTGGCTGACCTAGGCTAAGTCGCCACCACTTCTTATTGGAGGTTTCCATCGGGAGTCCCTCTATTTCAACGAAATTGTAGTATTCACGCCGGCACTCACCGCCGCATCATCAAACCACCGCGCCGTGACCGTCTTCACCTGCGTATAAAACTGCACCACCTGTTTGCCGTAAGGCCCCAGATCGCCCAGCTTCGAGCCGCGCGAGCCGGTAAAGCTGAAGTAGGGCACCGGCACCGGCACCGGTACATTGATGCCTACCTGGCCCACATCGATCTCGTTCTGGAATTTGCGTGCCGCGGCACCCGACTGCGTGAAGATGCCGGTGCCATTGCCATAGGGATTGGCGTTGGTGAGCGCAATCGCTTCATCTAGCGTATCGACTGCAACGATAACCATCACCGGTCCGAAGATTTCCGTTTTGTAGACTTCGTGGTGCGGCTTCACGCCCGAGAAAATGGTCGGTGCGATGAAGTTGCCCTTTTCGAATCCCGGCACCGTCGGATTGCGTCCATCCAGCTCAAGGGTTGCCCCCTCAGACACGCCTTTGGCAATCATCGATTCGATACGCTGCCTGGCTTGTATCGAAATCACCGGTCCGACGTCGGTGCCGGCGACATTGCCTGCGTTAACAGTAAGCGTTTTGGCTTTGGCGACGATATCGGGAATCCATTTGTTGGCCTCCCCCACCAGCACGGCGACGGAGGTAGCCATGCAACGCTGACCAGCAGCGCCAAACGTGGCACCAACCAGCGCGTTGAGCGACTGGTCCTTGTTGGCGTCGGGCATGATGATGGCGTGGTTCTTGGCACCCATCATGCACTGCGCACGTTTGCCGTGGTCGCTGGAAAGTTTATAGACATGTTCGCCAACATGGCAGGAGCCGACGAACGATACGGCCTTGATTGCGGGGTGCGTACAAAGTGCGTCCACTGCATCCTTGCCACCGTGCACGATGTTCAACACGCCGGGTGGTACGCCTGCTTCGATGGCAAGTTCGGCAAGCAGCATCGGCGTCATCGGATCCTGTTCGGAGGGCTTGAGCACAAAAGTATTGCCGCAGGCGATGGCCATGGGGAACATCCACAGCGGAATCATCGCCGGGAAATTGAACGGCGTGATGCCGGCGCAAACACCGATCGGCTGGCGGATGAAATAGGTGTCAATACCGCCGGCGACGTTCTCGGCAATTTCGCCAAGCGACAGTGTGCCGATGGAGCAGGCGTGCTCGACCACTTCCAGGCCG
>JANMZU010000792.1:0-7397 GCA_031383585.1 Betaproteobacteria bacterium | reverse complement strand
GTCTATGCCAGCAATACGCAGGCGTTGAATCACATTCGGTTCGAGGGTCCGGGTAAGGCGGCGTCTACGGTACGTGGCCGTATCGCCGAGAGCCGCATCAGCGTGGTTAACGTTGCCGCAAATCGCGTTGACCCGGTGCATCTGAATTCGCATCTGGACTTTTCATTGGCGCAAGGCGCCACGGTACCCGCAGCAACCAAGGCCAAAAGCCTGGCGCAGCCAACTGCGCTGGCTTTTAGCGCTGACGGCAGCACGCTGTATACGGCCGCGTTCGGTTCAGCCAAGGTTGCGGCGCTACCGACAGCGACCCTTTCGACAAGTGGCTTCATCCCCGACAGCAGCCAGCATATTACGGTGCCTGCCGGTCCGGCGGGGCTGGCGCTAAACGCGAGTGGCTCACGGCTCTACGTGTATTCGCGCATCGCACATAGCATCAGCCAGATCGACACGGCGACGAAAGCCTCGCTTGGCAATCTGTCGATGTTTTCGCCTGAAAGTGCGGCGGTCCGCGCAGGTCGCCGGTTTCTGTACGACGCCACCGAGTCGTCGGCCAACGGCAGTTCGTCGTGCGGAAGTTGCCATATTTTCGGCGACATGGATCATCTCTCCTGGGATTTGGGCAACCCGGACGACGCCATCAAGAATAATCCCAATGCTTATGTAAGGGGAGTACCCAAAACGACATTCAACTTTCATCCCATGAAGGGCCCAATGAGTACACAAACGCTGCGCGGCATGCGCGGTAATGGCCCATTGCACTGGCGCGGAGACCGTACTGGCACCAATCGCCAGGTTGTGCGCGGGCTACTCGAGTCGCTGGAGGATGCCTCCTTCAAGGAATTCAGCAGCGCCTTTGTCGGATTGGTCGGGCGCGATACCGAACTCACGCCTGCACAGATGCAAAGCTTTACGGACTTCGCAATGACACTGGCCATGCCGCCCAATCCAGTGCGTGCCCTTAACAACAGCCTGACCGCGACGGAGCAGGCGGGTCGCGACATCTATTTCAACGTCAACACCATCACCCTGCTCGGTAGCTGCAATACCTGCCACACGCTGAACGCTGCGGCGGGACAATTTGGCACGGCTGGATTGATGTCTTTTGAAGGTGGCCGCATCACCGAGAATTTCAAAGTGCCGCAACTACGCAATATGTATGAAAAAGCCGGAATGTTCGGCTTCAGTTTGTCGACTGCTGCCGCTACCGGCCAGCAGATTCGCGGCTTCGGTTTTTCTCACGACGGCAGCGTAGATACCCTCGATTCCTTCCTGAGCGACCCGGTGTTCAACTTCCCGGTTCCCGCCGCGACCACCCGTGCCCAGGTTGCCGCGTTTGTGCTGGCCATGGATAGCAATCTGGCGCCCGTGGTCGGCCAGCAAGTAACGTGGCGGCCAAACGCCAACGCGGCGGTTGAATCGCAATTGAGCCTGCTCAAAGCACAGGCTGTGGTCACGGTGCCCAGACGCGCCTGCGATCTGGTGGTACGTGCGAGCATTGACGGCGCAAACTACGCTGGCCTAATGCAGAGCGATGGAAGCTGGCTGATGAAAACCGGTGAGCGCCAGACTGAAGCAGCGCTGCGCGGGCTGGCAAGCGCTAGCCAGCCGCTGACTTTTACCTGCATGCCACCGGGTACAGGCAGACGGGCCGCGTTGAATACGCCGTAGTACGCGGCAACTGGCTACAAGGTGAAACACAAGCACTGGCGGGCACGTTAGGGCGAAAATGGCTGAAACTCCGCGCCAATTGGCGTTCTTCGAAAATCACTACGTCGCCGCAAAGGCGCCGATCACCACTAATGTCAACATCAATTTGCGAACCATTTGGCTTACTTTCAAGGAAAGGCCAATCGATTAATCAGCGGTAGTGCGTCGTAACCTTGCGAAAATACCAAGTGCAGCAGACCCGCAAGGCCCAAACTCACCAGTCACCAACCAAATCGAACATGAAAATTTCCCACCCCGTAAATAACCTTGCTCGCACCGCACTGCTCAGTCTGTTAAGTGTCACCGCCCTTCCCGCGCTCGCCGGGTCGCTCTATAACAGTGAGGACATTGCCATCGTCAAACGGGCGATTGCCACTGCACAAAGCAGCGACCTCGCCTATGACATTGTCGCTTCATTGACCACCGAGGTCGGCCCGCGGCCTGCGGGCTCACCGAATGATGCGCTGGCAGTAGCCTGGGCCAAAGCCAAGCTCACGTCGCTGGGTTTCGAGCGCGTTTGGACCGAACCGGTGAAGGTCAGTGCCTGGACACGCGGCGCTGCGCACGCCGATATCGTCTCGCCATTCCCGCAGCATCTTGCTGTGACCGCACTGGGCAATAGCATTTCGACGCCGCCGGAAGGCATCACCGGAGAGGTCGCTTACTTTGAAAATTTCGACCAGCTCAAGAACGATAAATCAGATCGCGCCAAGGGCAGAATCGTTTTCATCGACAGCAGCTTCACACGCAGCCGCGAGGGCACCCACTACGGCCGCAACGTCGGCGCTCGCGTGACAGGTTCGATAGAAGCAGGAAGCGTGGCGCCCTCGCCGTAATAATCCGTTCTATCGGCTCGGATCGAGACCGTCTGCCACACACGGGCACCATGCGTTACGACGAGAAGGTCGCGCCGATTCCCGCAGCGGCCGTATCGAATCCGGATGCCGATCTGATCGCGCGGCAAGTGCGCAGCGGCAAGCCCGTGCGGATTTCACTGACGATGAAGAACGAGACGCGGCCGAGCGCCGATTCGCATAATGTGCTGGCGGAAATTCGTGGCAGCGAAAAACCGGAACAGATCGTCGCCATCGGTGGCCACCTCGATTCATGGGATCTGGGTACAGGAGCCATCGATGACGGCGCAGGTGTTGCAATTACCATCGCTGCAGCAAAAATCCTGAAAGACAGCGGCGTGCGGCCCAAACGCACTATTCGCGTAATCTTGTTCGCCAATGAAGAGAATGGGCTGGATGGAGCGAAGGCATATGCGGCGGTACATGGCAAGGAGAAGCACCAACTTGTCTCCGAATCCGACCTGGGCGCGGGCAGCATCTACAAATTTCACACTCGCGTGACTGATGCCGGCATGCCATGGATGAAGGAGATCGCCGAGGTACTGGCGCCACTGGGAATCGAAGCCGGTAACAATGAGGCATCAGGCGGTCCGGACATGTCACCGATGGTGAATGATTACGCTGCGCCTGCTGCGTCGCTGGCGCAGGACGCCACCGACTATTTTGACTGGCACCACACCGCCAACGACACATTGGACAAGATTGATCCTGTCAAGTTGAAACAAAACGTGGCGGCTTGGGTAGCGTTGGTGTGGATGGCGGCGCAGGCAGGTGTGGATTTCAAACAGGCAGCAAAGAAGTAGCGCGCACTAAAGCAAATTTACTCTCGCTTATGCTCAAACGGCTAAGTCGCTGACTGCTACTCAGGTGCGTGAAAGCAGCTACTTGACGTTCTTGGCTGCCTCTGAACTGGCCTGAAACCCAGCAACGAGACTTAGCGTCTGCTCTACCCCGGCTGTGCCTTTGCAGGACGTATCTCCGGCCCTGTTCATCACTACGCTCTTGGCCAACTTGTTGGCGATATCCAGTGTCAGGGTCCGATTGCTGCAAGGCTGCACATCGGGCTTTGACCGAATTTCCGTGTCGGTCCAGACATCGATGTCAAATATGGTTTGAATAGATTCCAAATACCTTCCATCATTTACCGCTACCACCGCAGAGGACTCCATGCATTGCATTCGGGCCTTGGAGCACTCTATGGCGGTGGTGTGCATGACATCGGGCGAAGCGGCTTTTGACGACCAGCTGCCACGCGCCTGAACACTCTGTAGCTGGCTGGCACTCGACACGACATTGAACCAGTACGCCGGCAACACTACTGGCGAGGCGCGCAACGCTCTCAATTCGCGATAGATGACGGCGCCATAACCCAGCAACGACAATACGACAAAGATCTCGATGTAGCGAATAACGCGTCGCAGCCCAGGCCGGTGCTTGAGAAAATCATTCTTCATAAGACTTAAACATACTCCACTTCGGTGAAGAGCGTTTAAGTAGCCAGTCTGCCAAACTATTTCTCGCTAGTCGCGAGGTGGTTGTCGTGTCAGCGCTAACTCAGATTTTGATGGTCGAACCCTCGATTCCGGGCATGACCTGAAACGCCGGCTTCTCGGTCTCCATCGTTTGAATCATGATCCGGTCCAGGTCGGCATCCGAGTGGCTGGGATCGTGGTGAAAAGGCACCAGGCAACGCGCCTCAGTAAGTGCGCTGAAGGCGAAAGTATGATTAAGCGAGCTGTGCCCCCAGCCGCAGTGGCAGGAGTACTCGGCGCTGGTGTACTGACTGTCATGGATCAGCACATCGGCGTTGTGGGCCAGTTTTGCTCCTGACGTCCATTCGCGCGGCAAGCTCGGAAAACGCAGCACGCCCAGCGCGGGTTCGTGATCGGGAATATAGGTCAGAACGCGCCCCTCTGCCGACTCAATACGGTAACCTACGGTCGGCCCCGGATGGCAAACCAGTGCGGAGGACACCTTGAATTCGCCAATGTCGACTTCCCCGCAGGGTACTTCGTGAAAACTCAGCTTACTGGCCAGCTCTTTGAGTCGAACCGGAAACAGTGGCGGCGACAAGTAACGCTTCAGCCGCGCGTGCAGGCTTTGGGTGGAACTCGCTGGCCCCCAGATGTGGACAGCGACATTCGGGTTGTACAAAGGGCCGAAGAAACCGAGCCCCTGTATATGGTCCATATGCAAATGGGTGAGCAATATGTCGATGCGCTTGAGGTCGGGCGGCATTGATGCGCCCAGCCGATGAATGCCGGTGCCCGCATCCAGCACCAGAATCGTTCCGGCGTCTCCGCGCACCTCTACGCACGAGGTGTTACCACCGTATCGCGCTGTATCCGGCCCGGGCGTAGCCAGTGAGCCACGCGTTCCCCATAACTTTGCTTTCATTTCACACTTCCCAGAAGATGGCCAAGGCACCTAGAAAATGGTCGTTTTGGCCAATGATCGGGAACGATGTAAATGAAACGTTGCGCCAGGCATTATCACGACAGCGCAGCCAGACCACCTGCGACATGGCACGGCGCTTTTTGTATGACTGCACCAGTGGCCAGTCATCAGTGGCAACGGAGTTTCGGTCCATGTCGTCAACCGCGAATAATGCGGTCCACTCTGCCGCCTTCATGTCGCCAGTCTCATCAAAGCGCTGATTGAGGACGGCCTCGGCATGTTCGTTGTAAAAAATCAGCGTGCCTTCGGTGTCGACAATACAGATCGGCATGGCGAGACTGGTGGCGAGCTGTCTGGCGAGGATGATTTCAATGGATTGTTGGGATGAAATGATTGCTCCCCTTATGATTTATCGTGCAGTTTACCCACTTGCCGTTTACCCATCGCCTCGCCTGCCGTACTTGCACCTCCGAGCAGAAACAGCGGCAAACGAATGAACCTAGTTGATTATATTCCGCTTCAGAAAAAATATTTGAATCCTCTTCTCAGGTAGCCCTTAAAAGTTGATGGTGGTGCATTGACCGCAGATCGCACAGCCTTTACCGCTGTAGCCGGCGCTCAGCGACGGTCGCTGGCACAAAAGCAGGACCGGTTAGCGCCATACCGCTGCGCAGGCCAGTATGGCGACCAGCCTCAATGACACTTTTCCCGTTGACCAGCACATGGCTGATGCCCGTTGAAAACTGGTGTGGTTCGTCATACGTTGCTTTGTCGATGATCTGGGTTTCATCGAAGATGACAATGTCAGCGGCATAGCCCTTGCGCAACAGGCCTCGATCATGGAGTTGAAATTTCTGCGCGGCTAGCGAGGTCATCCTGCGTACCGCCTCTTCGAGTCTGAAGAGCTGTTCCTCACGGACATATTTGCCCAATATCCGCGCATTGGTCCCATAGCTTCGCGGGTGTGGCATGCCCTTGCCGTTTTGGACACCACCATCGGCACCGACCATGCTGAACGGGTAACGCATGATGAATCGCACATCGTCCTCGTTCATCCCGTGAAACACCATTTGCGCGCCGCCAGCCTGGAGCAGATCGAGCAATGTTTCGATTTCTGACTCCATCGTATTCGGCCGACCCTTTCGCAAATTGATCGCGGATAGGTTCTGACCATTGAGCGAGGCATCTGCTGCGTGACGCGAAACAACGGCATAACTGAAATCAGGGCGCATATTGTTGCGTGCGCTCGTGAGCACTTCGGCGGCAATTTTCTGCCTTGAGACCGGATCATCCAGCCGTTTCTTGATCGCTTCGACGCCACCTTCCACTGCCCAGTCCGGCAACATGACGCTTAGCGTGGTGCTGCTGGCCGTATAGGGATACTGGTCGATTGTGACATCGAGCCCCTCAGTGCGAGCCTTCTCGATCAACGCCAGTGTTTCGCGCGAGCGCCCCCAATTTGCCGGTGCGGCAACTTTAAAATGAGAAATCTGCACCGGCATCTTCGCAGCGCGGCCGATGTCGAGCGCCTCGTTGATGGCCCCAACCACCTTATTGCCCTCATTGCGGATGTGAGAGGCATAGACCCCTTGATGCTTCGCGGCGACTCGCGCCAGGCCAATCACTTCTTCGGTAGTGCTATACAGGCCCGGCAGATAAATAAGGCCGGTAGACAGTCCGACTGCGCCTTGCTTCATCGCCTGCTCAACCAGCCCTTCCATCCTCCGTTGCTCGTCGACGGACGCGGCGCGATTGGCCAGTCCTAGAACTTGGCGCCGCACGGTATTGTGACCAACCAGCGAAGCAACGTTGATCGAAGTACCAGTGCTGGCAATGCGCCCGAAAAAATCCTGCAGGCTGTCTGCCGATCCGCCGCAGTTGCCGGTAATCACCGTGGTGACACCGTCATACACATAGTTGTCGGCGGTCGGATTGTCAAACAAGCCAAATTCGATGTGGGCGTGAACGTCGATAAATCCTGGCGCTACGATTTGCCGGCGAGCGTCGATGGTGCGCGCCGCTTTCACGTGGTCAAGCCGGCCAATGGCCAATATCTTGCCATCACGAACGGCCACATCAGCGAGGAACCAGCTGTTTCCAGTGCCATCGATGACTCGGCCATTACGGATCAGCAGGTCGGCGATGACATTTTCGTCAGCACCGCGAATACTGGGTTCGATCGGCAAGCTCGTACAGCCCGTGAGCAGTGCAAGGGCACAAATTCTGGTAAGCCAACGTGTGAGTCCCGACATATTGTTACCGGTTGGTTCGCGTGAATATCGGATGCTCGCTGATGCTTGAAAGATACGCCAGCGAGAGGCGAGCCCCTAGAATAATCACTGCGCAGCTATTCGGCAAGATGCAGCAGACCGCGCAAATACCCATCCTTGCGGCTTAGCTTCAATTTTGCTGCAAAACCGGGTAAATCCAGCCCATAGC
>JANMZU010000402.1:0-1681 GCA_031383585.1 Betaproteobacteria bacterium | reverse complement strand
CAATATCAGAATCGCGGAGGCGCCCTCATACGGCAAACCGGTCATTTCGCATGATGCGGCATCGAAAGGCGCGCTAGCCCACTTCGCCTTCGCCAGAGAACTGCTGGCACGCGAAGGTATCGCAATCAAGGAAGCAGCATGATTAAGCCAAAGGGTCTCGGACGCGGCCTCGATGCACTTCTGGGGGGCGGCAAGCAGGCGGCAAAGGACGAGGGTGTATTGCGCGAAATTGCCGTCGGCGATTTGTCGCCAGGCAAGTACCAGCCGCGCACACACATGGATCGGGAGGCGCTGGAGGGGCTGGCCGAATCAATCAAGACACGGGGAATCGTCCAGCCAATCCTTGTCCGGGAGCTCGCGACTGGTAAATTTGAAATCGTCGCCGGAGAACGCCGCTGGCGGGCCGCGCAAATTGCCGGCTTGCCTACTGTGCCGGCGCTGGTGCGAGAGATCGCCGATGAACACGCATTGGGCATCGGACTGATCGAGAACATTCAGCGAGAAGACCTTAACGCCATTGAGGAAGCTGCGGGCATCCAGCGCCTCGTAGAAGAATTCAAGCTCACCCACGACGCAGCAGCGAAGGCGGTGGGTCGTTCGCGTTCCGCGGTATCAAACTTGTTACGCCTGCTCGAACTCGCCAAACCGGTCCAAGACATGGTGATGGAGGCCAAATTGGACATGGGACATGCCCGTGCATTGCTGGGCGTGGGCAAAGCCAAGCAAGTGGAACTCGCACATCAAATCGTGCTTAAGACACTAAGCGTACGCGATGCGGAAAAGTTGGTCAAAACGGAATTGTCGCCAGCGCGTACAACAAGGACGGTGGTGACAGCAGATATCGACACACGCAGGCTGGAGACTGATCTGTCTGACAAGCTAGGCACCACTGTGACCATCGTCGCGGACAAGAAAGGTCGTGGCAAATTGACCATTGCTTTTATGGGCTACGAGCATCTTGATGGAATTCTTGAGCGAAGCAAGCTGAAATAGAAACACCAGCATTAGCGACCATTTCGAGCCGAAAGTGGCTCAAACACCGCGCCAGAGCTTGAGCTCCATTTTTTAGGCACGCCACGGCAGAAGTACCAACAGCAACGCGTCATATTATTCACAGCGGTAGGCCCTGCTGTATCAAGCGATTAAACCGGAGTGAAGCCATGTTGCGGTGCCGCAAAAACGTTTGACGAAAAAACCCCTCGGCGCTTATAATCGACGGGCTGTGCGATTAGGATTCAGCTTGTTGATGTGTGCAGTTGCTCGGGGTGATCATGCAGCGTTTTCTTCCAGGCGATGTCTACAAAAAAGTGATGTTCACCCAGACGGGTTTGATTCTGGGGCTTTGCTTTGTTGCGATGATGGCGTCGGGGCAAGGGGCGGCACTCTCAACGTTGGTCGGCGGCAGTGCCGTTTTGATGGGTACGGTCGCATACGCGTGGCTGGTACGAAAATCAAGGGTCACAGGCACATCGGGAAAAGTGGTGCTATTCCGACATTTGCTCGCCGAGTTCGCGAAGATAGCGATTGTACTTGGCGTGATCTTCGGTGCATTTGCAAGTGGTTTGTTTGTCGCAGGCTGGTTGATCGCGGCAATGGTGGTAGCACTCATGGGGCATTGGTTGTCAGTCATTCTCATTCGCTAATTAGATAAAACGAACTAGAACAAATATGTCGTCGAGTC
>JANMZU010000708.1:0-1707 GCA_031383585.1 Betaproteobacteria bacterium | reverse complement strand
TCGCAGTCTGCTAGCAATGAGTGCGGGGAAATTCTATGGTGAATGAATTAGAGATGCTTAAAAGGCTACCTGTGCCAATAGATTTGATTGCGGCTGAATGTCCCCTGTAGGAATGCATCAATTGATTCAACCGCTGATTCGCCCCTGGAAACGCTTGATTGGCCCGCCGCCTGGCAAATCCTCCAAAACACCTGCCTCCCCGGCGACACCTTCGCCTTCCAGCCCGACATCACCGAATCCGAGATGCATCGCATCTGGGTGGAGACACCGCGCGAGACCTTCGTCGCCTGCCAAGCCGACGGCGAAATCATCGGCACCTACTTCATCAAAACCAATCAACCCGGACTCGGCTCGCATGTCGCCAACTGTGGTTATGCCGTCGACAGGCAAGCGCAGGGGCAAGGTGTGGCCGCCGCGATGTGCGAACATTCCCAGCAACGCGCACTTGCGCTCGGATTTCGCAGCATGCAGTTCAACCTCGTCGTCTCGACCAATACGCGTGCGGTGCGGTTATGGCAACGGCTGGGCTTTGTTATCGTGGGCACACTGGCCCGCGCGTTTCACCATCAGCAACTTGGATATGTCGATGCGCACGTCATGTACAAGCAACTCGTTGCCGATTAATTCAACCGTCAAGTCCACCATGTCCGCCATCCCCCGCACCTATGCTGATGTACAAGGGTTTATCAACCTGATGCTGGTTGCGTGTGAAGACTCGACGGTCAACAGCACTCTGCAAGAGCTGCTCTCGTTGCCCAACGACACTCGCAAAGCGGCAGTGTATAAGCTGGTGGAGCGACTGCGGGCCAGTGCCGCGCTGCCTGACCTGATTGATGCGATCACCTGCCTGCTCGACGATGACGTCGCGGAAAAGGCGTATCAAGCCATCTACAAGTGCGAGCGCGGGGCGCGGTCATGAATTGCTCTTCACTACGGTGCCGTTGACGAGGCAATCGATAATGCCGCCCTGACTGGGACCACTAACGCACTCGACAAGGACGTCATGGCGCAAACTAGTGACACGCTTCGCGATGAACTGATCAAGCTGGAACTCGCTCTGCAAGAGCAACAGCCTGCGGCGCCAGAGTCCGCTGACAATCGTCTGCTGCGCGATGACTTTTTCGAGTTCGGCAGTTCCGGTGGAACGATCAACAAGCAAATGGTGATCGAATATCTTGCCGACGAAAAAATCGACATGACGTCCGGCGATTTCAGGCTCGATCTGCTGGCCGACGGCGTTGCGCTGCTGACCTATCGCTCCATAAAACGATTTGAATCGCCTACGCCGCCACTCTATTCAAACCGAAGCTCCATCTGGACCTGCGTTGCGGGCCAGTGGCAAATGTTCTTTCACCAAGGAACGCCGACGAAACCGTTTGAATTTGACTGATTGCGCTTAGTCAAGGCTCCAAGAGCCATTGACGGAGATCGCCGTTTGGCACGCTTCGCAGAGCAAAAATGGCTGAAGACGCGCTCCAGTGGCTGAGTTTACTGTCTTCGCACACTAGTGTCCCAACGTTTTGTCTCCGAACGTTGGTAACCCAATGATATTTGGGGTTAAAGACCCGCTCTTTGTTGGTGACGACTTGAAATTCGTCGCGGATTGGCCCGGTTCGAGGACACCGGTATTCCCCATATGCTTGCCACACAGACCAAACCGACCCAACCGCAAATTTAGTATTCCAGCGAGTTTTGTTCTAACGTTGG
>JANMZU010000695.1:0-2982 GCA_031383585.1 Betaproteobacteria bacterium | reverse complement strand
TATGTGACCAGCCATAAAGTTATTAGTGCCAATACTCGCCCGTGTAAAATGTCCGCTTGGCCTTCGGCAAAATACCTAGAAAACACCAATAAATCATGCGCTTATCGAACTTCTTCCTCTCCACCTTGCGGGAAGCCCCGGCCGACGCTGATGTCGTCTCGCAAAAACTCATGCTGCGTGCCGGGATGATCAAAAAACTGGCGGCAGGTATCTATACGTATATGCCGATGGGATTGCGTTCGATCCGCAAGATCGAAACCATCATCCGCGAATAAATGACGGCTGCGGGCGCGGTGGAATTGTTGATGCCGGTGGTGCAGCCGGCCGAACTGTGGATGGAAACCAATCGCTGGCAAAAATATGGCCCTGAGCTGATGCGCATCAAGGACCGCCACGGCCGCGACTTCATCGTACAACCGACCTCGGAGGAAGTGATCACTGACGTCGCGCGCAATGAAATCAAAAGCTATCGCCAGTTGCCGGTGAATTTTTACCATATTCAAACTAAATTCCGCGACGAACGGCGCCCTCGGTTTGGCGTGATGCGTGGTCGCGAATTTACAATGAAGGATGCGTACTCCTTCGACCGTGACGAGGCCAGCGCGGGCAAGAGCTACGACGCCATGTTTGCCGCCTATCAGCGCATTTTCACGCGCATGGGGCTGACATTTCGCGCCGTCAAGGCCGATACCGGCGCTATCGGCGGTTCACGCTCGCATGAGTTCCAGGTGATTGCCGACACCGGTGAGGATGCCATCGCCTATTGCCCGCAATCTGATTACGCCGCCAACATCGAATTGGCAGAGGCGTTGCCGGTTGTTGCATCCCGCGCGGCACCCGCACAAGCGATGCAGAAAACGCCGACGCCTGGCAAAGCAAAATGCGAAGACGTCGCCGCATTGCTCGGCCTGCCTCTTGCGCAAACGGTGAAATCGATTGTCCTGGCGGTTGATCCCGCCGACGAAGCGGGAAATCCCGCGCCCGCCGAAGTTTGGTTGCTTCTGCTGCGGGGCGATCACGAGCTCAACGAAATCAAGGCCAGCAAAGTAGCGGGCCTCGGCAGCACATTCCGCTTTGCGACCGAAGGTGAAATAGTCGAGCATTTCGGCTGCAAACCAGGCTATCTCGGCCCTATCAGCCTGAAGAAGCCGGTGAAATTGGTGGTTGACCGCACGGTTGCCAACATGAGCGATTTCATTTCCGGCGCCAACGAGGAAGACTTCCATTTTACCGGGCTCAATTGGGGGCGGGATTTACCCGAGCCTGCGGTGATTGCCGACATTCGCAATGTCGTCATCGGCGACCCGTCACCTGACGGCGCTGGCGTGCTCGACATTCAGCGCGGCATCGAGGTGGGCCATGTGTTTTATCTCGGCACCGTTTACTCGGCGCCAATGAAGGCAACTTTTCTCGATGAAAACGGCAAGCCGCAACTGTTGGAAATGGGCTGCTACGGTATCGGCGTGACGCGCCTGCTGGGCGCCGCCATTGAGCAGAACCACGATGGCAAGGGCATTATCTGGCCCGAAGCCATCGCCCCGTTCGAAGTGGTAATTTGTCCACTGGGCTACGACCGCAACGAAGCCGTCAAGGCCGCTGCCGACCACCTGCACAAGGAACTAAGCGCTATGGGCATCGATGTTGTCCTCGACGACCGCGGAGAGCGTCCGGGCGTGATGTTTGCAGATTGGGAGCTGGTTGGTGTGCCGCATCGAATCACGGTAGGTGACCGTGGGCTCAAAGACAATAACGTCGAATACCAGCACCGCCGCGACGACAAAGCCACCGCAGTGCCGGTACCGGTCATTGCCCATCTTGTGAAAAGCAAGATCGCGCGTTTGGCAAACCTGGCGACTGAAGAAGCTTAAATCAGCATTGGCGGGCGTTACAGGACGCAAATGCCTGAAAACGCGCGTCAATACTGGCGTCTCAAATTTTCTCGCCGTTCATCACCCGCGTCAGCAATTGCTTTGTGACCGTGCCGGTCTTTTCAAACACGACTCTCCCGTCCGGACCATAGACGATGGTCTTGGGAAGTCCCTTGACCTTGCCGAAGAATTTTTCCGTCGCATTGTTGCCTAGCACCAGCGGATAGGTGTGCGCCACTTTCTTGGCGAAGGCCTTGATCTTGCGCTCATCGTTTGCGGTTGGCATGTCGCCCTCAACCCAATCAAGCGCAATCCCGACCACACGCACCTTGTCCCCCTGCTCCTTGGCGAATTCGGCGATATCGGGGATTTCCTTCACGCATGGCGCGCACCAGGTCGCCCAGAAATTGACCACCACCCATTTGCCTTTCAGATCAGCGAGGCGCTGCGACTGGCCCGCTGTGTCCTTTAAATCGAACGCAGAAGCATAGAAAACAGTGAAAGAAGTTAAGGCGAGGCAGACCAATTGCAGGTAAAGTGCGCGCGAGCGCTGGGTAATGTTCATATGCGTCTCTGCTAGAATAAAAAAGCATAATACTTGGCTTTACGACTTTGGCACTTGGCCAGGATTTTGACATTCCGTTTTGACGTCAAATTCCTGCAAAATTTCAAGGAGGACCCATGGCGCTAAGCCTTTCTGTACCGACTTCCATACGTTCGCTTCCAAAAGACATCGAGACCAATCCGAAAAAAGCTCGTGGCTGGATTGAGTCGCTGCCCCTCACGAAGACCTTTGAAGCTGCGGCGATGGTTTCGCAAACCATAGAAGCGCTTAACCACGCAAAGATGCCCGGCGATGAGCGTGCCGCGCTGGTGGATATTTACCGGCCGGTGGTCGATGTACTGCTCGATGAGCTCGAAGCGATTTACGCCTACAGCGTACTGCCATTGCCCGCCAAACAACGCGAGGCGTTTGATTTTGCGCGCGCCTTGCGTACGCAGTGTGCAACCGCTTACAAGATTTTGTTGCTGGAAAAATCCGGCAAGCTAATCATGTTCAGCGCCAAGAAATTCCTGCCGGCTGCCACCTACTGGGCAATGTACTACCTGCAGT
>JANMZU010000670.1:0-1921 GCA_031383585.1 Betaproteobacteria bacterium | reverse complement strand
TTCAAATACCAGGCCATGTTTTCAAACGGCACGCCGAACTCAAACTTCTCCCCAGCCGTAGAAAATGGAGTCACCATTTAATTGCTGAATACAGTACTTAAATAAGTGTCTGACCCCACCATTTACTACATTGCCATTTACCCTAAAAAAAGCAGTTGCCCATGATTTCTGCGCTGATCAAACGGCTAATAGTGTCGGAGGATCGGTGGTTGGAAGCATGAATTTGGCGAATGCGCGATTGAGGATGGCGCGCAGGCGCTGAGCATCGGTCAACTGCTTTGCAGTTGATTTCAGTTGATTCAGGAAGGCCGCCAAGTTGGTGAGTACCGATTGGATTAACGCCTGTTTGGCATGCGTGCTGGTAATGGTCAATCGCGTCTGTCCACCATGCCGCGTTTGCGTGGCAACACCGTGCAACAACAGCGGGCGGCTTGAGATCGCTTCGAAGTGTTTGTGCGGTTGTGCCAGCCGAACAAACAGCGTCCACCAGTTGTAGATCAGGGCCACCGTGCGTGCGATGAGCCGACAGCGCGCCAAGTCTTGCGTGGTGAAGCCGCCCCATCCCCATTGGTTCTTCAACTCATCGAAGTTGTTTTCCGCATCAGCTCGGTCACGATAAAGCTGTGCGAGCGCGAAGATGTCGTAATTGGTGGAGGTGACCAATACGGCATACTCAAACCGCGCTGACGGGATCCCGCTTTCAATGAACGCAAACTGGGCTTGCGTCTCATCGTCTTTGCCCGTCAGCAGCACCTCTCCCATGAGCTTCCTGCGCAGAACGACCACCCGCCGCGACCGACTCCAGCCGGTGAGTTTCAGTTCGTCATCCACGCCTTCCCACCCTTGCCCGGCATCGGTCCAGCCAGCGTCGCCAAAGCGTTTCCTGATGAGCGCCTTGACGTTTTTGGTCAGACGCAGTTTGGTCAGGTAATGTTGGTCACGCGCCTCGGCCTGACACATCACCGGCTCGGTGCCAAAGGCGATATCGCCGCGCATCAGCGTCGGGCGTTCGGCCTTCGATAAGCCATCGAGCCATGCCCAGATGCCGGGCATGCTGTGTGACGGGGCCGTTTCGTTGCCGGGCATCACGTCGACCGACAGCGCCAGCCGGGTATTTGCCATCAGTGCGCTGTGATAGCAGTGCGATGGTCGTCCGGGCTTCTTCGGGTTGTAGCCGATCAGCGCCCCTTCCTGTTTGCCATACAGACACTTCACGGTGGCATCCAGATCGAGTATCCAGGGCGTGCTCAGCAATGGCTGGGTGGTCTTGAGCAGATGCGAATCAAGCCAGGCAAGAGCGTCTGACTCTTCCATTTGCAAAAGCGCACGTCGCGCCGAGTCGGCTGATACAAATTTGCCCACCCCCATCAGTTCCGGGTGGATGCCGTCGTTACGTATGGCGCTGATATGCGCGTAGCGGTGGTGACCGGCCAGGATCGACAACAGCAAGGTTGCCAGCACGGCACGTTTGTCGGGGGCGTTGTTGCTGGTGTAGGCAAGTGGGCAGTCGGCGACCCAGGCATCAAACAGTCCGCTGACATTAAGAAACTCGATGAAAAACGGTAACTGTCCGAGCGGCGTAACCGCCGCTGAAGGGTCCCATTCGACATGAACCCGACCGCCAAATGTGTCGAGCGCAATTGGCTCGCATGAACTCGTCAATGCCTTGCGTTTAGCTTCACCCATTGGGTGAGCCCTCCCTTGACTGAAAAACGACCGGAAACCCGCGTCCAGTATAGACAGTCGCTATCCGGTTGGGGTAGCAACTGCTTTTTCTAGGTACAAAAATCAGTTGACGGCGATGTTTCATTTCCATAATATTGGAAATATGGAAACTAAAAGTACGATAGCCGCACTAGCGGCACTGGCACAAGAAACGCGATTGGCCATTTTCCGCCTGTTGGTCGAGGCGGGTCCGCAA
>JANMZU010000669.1:0-4734 GCA_031383585.1 Betaproteobacteria bacterium | reverse complement strand
AAGATCACCCAGCAAAAACCGGTGATGTGGGGCGACGCCATCATCGGTTTCGGCTCGACAGCGATTGTCTACGCCAACGGCAGCGAAATGGACTGGCCGGTGGTGGCGTTCTCCCCGCGAAAGGCCAATACGGTTCTCTATCTCAGCCTGGACGGTTACGAGAAATTCGACGACATCATGGCGAGACTCGGCTAGCACACAAGCAGCAAAAGCTGCCTTTACATCAAGAAGCTCGCCGACGTTGATATGAAGGTGTTGACGGAATTGGTGAAGGCGTCTGTCAAGGGGGTGAATGCGAAAAGTTAGGAGCCTCTGTTCAAGTATTCGGGGCGCGCTGGCTTGGTCAGCGAATAACTCAATTACACTGCTAGCGATGCTCACCATATATTGCACCGGGAAATTGCTAAAGGTCTGGCCGGCAACCGACACGCAGGCTGAAGTCGCGACGACCGCTCTCGGCAATTGGTACGCCAACATCCTCGACGTTGAGCCGGATGTGGTGCTGTTCATGAACGAGAAAACCCTGCTGGCCGTGCCGGTGTTGGCAGAGCCGATCGAAGGTTTGTACGAGCGTTTTGTCGAGACGCTCACGTTCCTGCTTGACGACATTGGCGTGCCACGGCAAATGATCCTCGCCGAGGTTCAGCAAATGCGTGACGCACAAATCAGCAAGACCGCGAACCCAAGCAAGGTGACCTCGTTAAACGATCAGGCGCAGCGGTTGAAGAGGGAACTGTTCACTACCCGTCGCCCGTCGCTGGCAAAGGCAGCACGCATGCTGACCACGTTTCCGTACGCCGCGAATGGTTACCGCAAGACGCCGGAGATGGTGAAGTTGATATTCAACAATTCACACTGACGCCTTTGATTCACATTGACACGCGGAGTTTTCGACCTGTGTAGCACCAATGTGCTACATTGGATCCAACCCACAAGGAGCACGTTATGTCCACCACCACCATTCGACTCCCCGACGACCTGAAGGAAAAAGTTTCGCGCGCCGCCAAGCTTGCAGGCATCACGTCGCACAATTTCATTCTTGAGGCCATCGCCGAGAAGGCCGATCTGGCGGAACAGCGGAATAATTTTCTGAGTGTCGCCGAGTCGCGCTACTCGGCCATCGTCGCATCCGGCCGGACGATTCCGTGGGCGGACATGCAGCGCTACCTGAAGGACAAGGTTGCCGGCAAGAAAGCAACCCGCCCCGCCGCAAAGAAGCTGGCGCGCTAGCACCCTGTGTCGCGAATCGAGCTCGCGCCGGAAGTCGCGGAAGACTTCGAGCGCATCCTCGACCACCTTGCCCAATACGAAGTCGACGACCGCGCCGCCCGCATCGGCGAAATCATTCAGGCGATCAGCGTCCTTGAACATAATCCGCTGATCGGTCGACCCGCATCAGGCGAAATGAATGAGCTTGTGATCGGGCGCCGCACGCATGGCTATATTGCCCTGTACCGCTACGTCGCCGTGATCGACACCGTTTTCGTACTGGCGATTCGCAGCCAGCGTGAAGCGGGGTATGTGCGGGAATAGTGGTGGTGACGAGGCGGGAGTTCGAGCAATGAAGATCACAGATTGTGATGTCCAATTCCGGCGCCAGGATGGGACTGCGGCGCTCGCCTTTCGCATTCACGGAAGCACGGTACACTTATGGCGATCCCTCCCGATACGATTGCCATGACGATTGATTTGTATTTCCCAAAGAGAAGCCTGCTATTGCGCGCGGCATTGTCATTTGCGGTGGTCGGTCCATTTATTCCGAGTGCACTTGCTCTGTTTCATCCGCTATTTGTGATGGGAGCATGGATGATCGGGGGCTTGCCTGCAGCATTGGCTGGTGTGCTCTTTGCGCTGGGTGCGAATTTGCTTCAATTGATTACGCCAGTTCAAGCCATATACAGGAAACACCCGCGCGTGCTGGCAGCCGCGCTTGGCGCATTCTCCGGGCTTCTTGCCGTCATTCCATTTTGTCTAATGTCAGGCGAAACGCGTTCTGCATTTAGTTTCTTCTGGACGAGCTGGCTGATGCTCGGTATCAGCGTTCCCTCGGGTGCCATTTGCGGCGCGTTGTTTTGTACGCAATTGTGGCCAACAGGTGAACCCAATCACGTGACCCCGGCAATTGGCGGCGCGCATGCACAATAGAAGCAAACCCTAGCACTGGCGAGCCTCTTCGGGCATTTTCTGCCTGGAGGGCGCGCCAGTTGTAGGGTTTTATCTCAAACTGCTGCGCATATCGCGAGTGGGCATTCCTCGCAATCCTGTTGCCTTTTGATAGTTCCGCGCCTAGTTTGATGACTCGCCGCAACAAGGGAGGCGGGTATGACAACAGAAAAATGCCCCATTCTGCATCGCCGAAATGCTGATGTCTGGAACATGGGAGGCTCGCGGAAATATCGCGTGCGTCGCCCCTTTAATTTAACAGGACTACCGACTTGCCAGCGCCAGAATATTTCCATCCGGATCTCTCAGCCACGCGGCCTTTGTCTCGCCCATCACGTGTATGTCACCGTCGTGAACGATATTCGGAAAATCATAGCGCTCGAACGCCACGCCTTTGGCGATGAGCGCCTCAACAATCGGCTTGATATCGTCGCCGACTACCCAGGTGGCGGCGGTGGCCTTGTTGGTTCCCGCGAACTCGGATTGGTAGACGAAGAACATCGAGTCGCCAGTTTTGAATGAAAGCACGCCGGGCCTGTTGGTCAGCTGTGCTTGCAGGCCCAACGTGCCTGCGTAGAATTTTCCTGCGACTTCAATATCCTTGACGGCAACGGTTGCAACGGCGGTGTGGTCTTTTAGCATGGTGATTCGTTTTGAAGGGGATCTGGATGCGCGGGGACGTTACGCTGCGCTGATCACGCTGCCACCTTTTGTTGGGTCGTTAACGAGTGCGCCAAATGTCCTTATCCCCAGCTTCAAGGGCACACTCGATGCGAAGCAGAGAGGGAAATAAGCACTTCACATTCAATGACGGCCGCTCACGCATTCCGCAATTTCACGCCTTCGCCCTTTTGCGGCGTCAGCGTGACGTCGGCGTTGATCGCCAATTCATCCTGCCGTTTTGGCGAGGAGCCTTCTGGTGCATTGCCGGTGCGCATCTTCTTGTCGCGCCACCAAAGCTTCACGCTGTTCCAGCGATGGGCCGACGGCGTGTGGCCATATGCGCGATATTTGCCCGCCTTAACTTTGCCTTTGGCACGCACAAACTTCGCGAAGCGATCACTCCATGCATCGAAGGCGCTGAGGAAAATAGCATCTGCGGCCATCTGCTCGGCTTGGTTGTCGCTGTAGATGCGGCCGCTGCCGAACTCCTGGTAGTGCCATAGCGGTTCCGGCACCTCGACACCGCTGAAGCGGCATTGCCATACGAGCGGCGCATAGGTTTCGCGCTGATCTTCGGGCTCCGCTTTGGGGTCGAAATAATGTGCGTGCTCAGGTGCAAGGTAGCGTGGCCGCCCGTCTGCGTTTCGTTCTTCCGTCGCGTCATCGCCGTAACAAAAAAAGCCGGCTGTGCGGCCCTCGAGGTGGTTGAGTGCGAGTTCCTTCCAGCCATTTGATCGCTCCAGCGCCATCGCCAGTTCCGGGTTCTTGTGTTCGATCAAGTCTTCCTTCGGATTGCCGCCGTTCATGCACACCAGGCGGTCAAACATCAGCTTCAGATTTGACGTCGGTGCATACCAGTTGACGGGGCCCAAGATCGCCCAGGCATCAGCCAGATCGAGGCGCGCATACAGATCCAGATCCCACATCAGGTCGGGTTCGTCGCTATTGCTCTTTTCATAGCAGTTGCAGGGCCATACGCACAGCGGCATGGCCGTCGAGGCGCAGGCGTTGCAGCTCTGGATGCGTGACCTGGCAAACACATTGCCAAGGTCCTCGTAGTCGATTTCGCAATCCTGCGGCAGACGATCCGCCATGCGCAGCATCAACGCACGCGACTTTGAATCGACGCCGGGACAGTTGTACTGCCGCCGGTCCGAGCCGGAAATAATCAGCACCCTGAATGGCCGTTGCGCGGTCGGCAGTTTGCCGCTTTCATCATTGGGTTTCATCAGGGCTTTCAATCGTTGCTTGTGAGAGAACGGTCAACATTCGTGCCGACACTTTTTCTTGATATCACCAACCGCGTTTCTGCGGCCGCGATACATGACTTGCCGTATGCCTGTTGCGATTTGCTGCGCGACAGCTCAGTTCAAGTCGAGCTTTTCCGCAGCGTCGTAGTAAGCAGAGTTGTGGGCGTTTTCTTCCACCTCGGCAAATTCGAGGTAGGCAAAATCGTGAATCGGATAGTCGCGCGCACTCCGATACATGCCAGTTTCGTGATCCGCGTCTTCCGCAGGGTGCATTGCCGCGCGAGAGGTGATGACCGCGTCGCGCGGGCGATTCATGGAAGGCGAATACTTATTTACGTTACTCATTTGATCGCTCCTGGAAAGATGACAAATGGATGATTCCGGAGACGATGATGGATGTGCGCTTCGCAAACCGCGAACAGCCGGTAACCGCTTGTTCGGTAGGTTTACTCCTACGTTGGAGGCAAATGTGGAGATAAATGGATAAATGGGGTCAGAAACCAATTTGAGCACTGTAGTAAATGGCAATGTAGTAAATGGTGGGGTCAGACACTTATTTAAGTACTGTATTCAGCAATTAAATGGTGACTCCATTTTCTACGGCTGGGGAGAAGTTTGAGTTCGGCGTGCCGTTTGAAAACATGGCCTGGTATTTGAA
>JANMZU010000666.1:0-2446 GCA_031383585.1 Betaproteobacteria bacterium | reverse complement strand
TCCCGCTTTTTCTTAGTGAGCGTCTATGGTTTCGGTTCAGCCGGAGCCGCATCAGGTACAGGTGCTGGCACCGGTGCAATGGGTTTCTCGATCACAATCGGCAATGGTACGGGAGTCGGCTCGACTATCGGTGGTATTGCTGGGACCACTTCCGGGGGTGCGACCAGCTGTGCAGGTTCCGCCGCTACCTTTTTCGGGATCGCTGGCGTGGGCTTGGCTGCGACGCTAGCCCTGGCTTTGGCAGGCACTGCAGCTTCACTTGCTTTTATTGCTGGTGCAAGCGCTTCACCGGTCACAATTCCCTTTGCCACCGGCGACGCTGGCGCAGAGGCTTCGGCTGCAACAGCAGAAGTACTCGGCTGGACAAAGGCGCTCTCCCTCGGCGCAACCGGCTCAATTTTTGCGGTATGGCCGACTGAATACATGTTGACACCTGCGGCTATTCCGGCAACCACAACGATCAGGCCAACGGCGATCCAGATTGGCTGACGGGTTTTCCCCGAAAAACTACCTGCATAGCTGCCATGCACCGGCCTGAAATCGTCAATTGTCCGTGGCGTAGTCGGCACTATCGGTGCGGTAGCTTGATAGCTGAATCGGGGAGAATTCATTTGGGCTGTTTGCATGTTCATTCCTTTGAACCCGTGGCGGCTTGCCACATCAACAATATATGTCTGCTCGTATCTCCGCGCTGTAGGCGACGCCGCAATTGGCCTGTAGGCACAAGCCAGTTTGCATCTGCGATTAAATCGGCGCCATCGTTGCCGACCCCGCATGAACTATGGCAGTAGAATCGACATATTCGTTTTTCAGGTAACTCTATGGCTGCGCGTGGTTTTACGATGATCGAGCTGGTGATGGTGATGGCAGTCATTGCCATCCTCGCACTCATGGCTGTCCCCACTTTTCTCGATCGCAATGTGCAGTTGCAGGTTCAGGATGGCATTGCACTCGCCAATCTGGCCAAGAATGGTGTGAACGCTTTCTATGGTGCAAAAAACGAGCTACCTAATAACAATGAAGAAGCCGGGGTTCCGCCAAGAGAAAAGCTGGTCAGCAACGTGGTTTCGGAAATCAGCATTGACAGCGGCGCGGTCACCATCAAATTCGGCAACAACGTTAACTCCTCCATCGGCGGCAAAAGTTTGACGTTGCGGCCAGCCATCGTTAAAGATGCGCCGACGGTTCCGATTGCCTGGCTTTGCAATAACACGCCCGTGCCGAATGGCATGACCGCGATGGGGACCAATCAAACCAATATTCCGCTCAAGTGGTTGCCAGTTACCTGCCGCAATTAGCTCTGGCTCACCAGTTGATTTGTAAACGCAGCACGCCACCCGGCCCACACCAATCCGGTCCGCAGTAAACTCTACCCGTTGCGCTTCTCCAACCCATCCTCTTTGCCTACCGAGATTCAACATGACCGCCCGCGACGCCATTCCCCCCATTGCCTCCCTCAACACTGAACAATTGCTCGACGATGTGTCACGGCACTGGGATACAGAAATTGTTCCGCAGCTGATCGAGTACGTGAAGATTCCTGCCAAGTCCCCGAGCTTCGACCACGATTGGGCCAAACATGGCTTCCTGGATGCCGTGATCGAGCAGGCGCGTAGCTGGGTGCTGTCACAGAATGTCGTCGGCCTTACGCTGGAAGTGATGCGCATCGATGGCCGCACCCCGGTGCTGTTTTTCGATATTCCTGCGACCGGTGGTGTTGATGCCGACCAGACGGTGCTGTTGTATGGGCACTTGGACAAGCAGCCGGAAATGACCGGCTGGCGGGCCGGGCTTGGCCCCTGGATTCCGGTTTATGAGGACGGAAAGCTGTATGGACGTGGCGCTGCCGACGATGGCTATGCGGTGTTCTCGGCGCTGTCGGCCATCATGGCACTGGATAAGCAAGGGGTGGCGCGGCCACATTGCGTCGGGCTGATCGAGACCTGTGAAGAAAGCGGCAGTTACGATTTGCCTGCGTATTTAGAGGCATTGGCCCCGCGCATGGGCAACGTGAAGCTGGTCGTTGCACTCGATTCCGGCGCCGGCAATTACGAGCAACTGTGGGTGACCACTTCGCTGCGCGGCCTCGTCAACGGGACACTCACGGTCAACGTGCTCACAGAAGGCGTCCATTCGGGCGACGCTGGCGGGGTGGTGCCTTCGTCGTTTCGCATCGCGCGGCAATTGCTGGACCGCATCGATGACTCGCGCAGCGGCGTGGTCAAGCCTGCCGCATTCGGCTGCGAAATTCCCGCCGAACGTGTCACGCAGGCAAAGCAGGCAGCCGACATACTCGGAGAAGGCATGTGGAAGCGTTTTCCGTGGGATAGCTGCTGCGACGATGGCGGCAAATTCACCTTCGTGCAGCCGGTAACCAAAGACCCTGTCGAATTGATCTTGAACCGCACCAGTGACAGCGAGCGCGGCTCGCCAGGTGCGGTTCAAG
>JANMZU010000643.1:0-2198 GCA_031383585.1 Betaproteobacteria bacterium | reverse complement strand
CGCGCGTCACAATCCAGAGCTTCGACTGGCGCACGCTGAAGATTTCGCAGCAGCGTGCGCCGGATATTCCGACGGTCTACCTCTCGGCGCAGCAGAAATTTCTCGATACCATCAATGCCGATGGTCGCGAAGGCTCTGCGTGGACGGCCGGGCTGAATGTTCGTGAGTATGGTGGCTCGGTTGCGCGCATGGTCAAAGCGGCCGGCGGCACCATCTGGTCACCTTATTTTGGCGATGTCGATCGGGCGAAAGTAAAGGAAGCGCAGGAACTCGGCCTGAAGGTGATCGTCTGGACCGTGAATCAGCGGCAGGATATCGAACGCATGCTCGATTGGAAGGTGGATGGCATCATCAGCGACTATCCGAATCGGGTGCGGGACGCGATGCGCTCGCGAGGCATGGCGTTGCCTCGGTGATTGGCGCAAAGCGAATGCAGGTGCTACGTGCCGAGTCACCTGCCTGAGAATTAAGGCCTAAGCCACTACCGAACGCCCACGCCGTTCATCTACTCGCACCAGCACGATCAGCGCAGCGATGAAGAATACGCCGGTAATCAACATTGCCATGCGGTGATTTCCGCCGCTGATCCACGATACAGCGCCGTAGGTTAACGGGCCCATCACGGCGGAAAAGCGGGTCGCCACACCCCATAGCCCAAAGAACTCCGCCGCGCGATCTACCGGTGAAAAATATGCGACCAGCGCACGACCGGCCGACTGGCTGGAGCCCATGCAGATGCCGGCCAGATTCGCCGCCACCCAGAACAGCGGTTTGGTCACCGCTATCCAGGCAAATCCGATCATGAACAGCCAGCCCACGAGCGCAATGGCCAGTGCGCGTTTCTTGCCAATTACATCTTGAATATACCCAAATGCGAGTGCGCCCAGACAGGCTGTCACGTTCACAACCAGCACCAGCACCAGCGTATCGGTTGTGGTGAAGCCCATGACTTCCTGGGCGTAAATCGCGGCGAGGGTGATGACGGTCGACACACCCGCCTGATAGCAGGTGCCGCACAAAAACACATAGACCAGATCGCGGAATTTGGCGGCTTCACGTGCGGTGGTGAGCAGGCGCGCAAATGTGTTTGCAGCGATATCGACGACCGGCGTCGGCACTGCACGTTCTTTCAGCCACAGAAATGTGAGACTTGCACCGGTAAGGTAGATCGCCGCCGTGATCAGGCTGGTCATCGGCACAGCCTCTTGCGTGGTCTGGCCGCGTCCTTCAGCCGTCATGATCCAGGCGAGACATCCTCCCAATGCGACCAGGCCACCGACATAGCCCCAGCTCCAGCCCCAACCGGAAACCTTACCCAGCGATTCAGGTCGCGCCAGCTCTGGCAGAAACGCAGCGGTGACGTTTTCACCGATGGCATAGCAAAAATTGGAGAGGATGATGAACACCATCGCCCAAATGATCGTGCCGGGGCCTGAAAAATAGAGCGCGGCTGTAGAGGCAACGCAGCCGATGGTGGTTACAAACAGAACGCGCTTCTTGGCGGCGTGTGCGTCGGCATAGGCACCGACGATGGGCCCGGCAATCATCACGGCGATATACGAGATTGCCAGTGTTGCTGTCCACGCGAACGTTGCCCATTCGGCTTTTCCCGCAATCACCGAGACGAAATACGCGTTGAATACCGCCGTCAACACCACTGTGGTATAGCCGGAGTTGGCGAAGTCGTACATAGCCCAGCCGAACACTTCGCGTTTAGCGACCCCGGGGTTTAGAGCAGATTGATTGTTTGTCGACATATCAGCATCGTATTGTAGAAGCAGCTGAAAGGCGAGCACCCTTCGTGTCGGTAACAAAGAGGCGACAATCGACTATGATTTCGGGCATGCGCCCATATAGCCTCTCAGTCGTCATGTTTGCTGCGTTGCTGTTCAAGTACGACGCTGCTGCACAGGTACCCGAAACCGTTAGTTTCGATAGCGCCCACGGCGCGATCAAGCTCACCGGCTTTCTTTATCTGCCAGACGCAAAGGTCTGGCCCGGTCCGCGCCCGGCAGTGGTGTTGCTGCACGGTCGCTCCGGCGTTTTCAGTTCTGCCGCAAAGAAATACGATGCCACCACGCTGGCCTCACGCACTACGCTATGGGGAAAATTTTGGGCGGAACGCGGATACATCGGACTCTACGTCGATACCTTCGGCCCGCGCGGCTACGCCAAAGGATTCGAGGCGGGCACCAACA
>JANMZU010000642.1:0-2125 GCA_031383585.1 Betaproteobacteria bacterium | reverse complement strand
GTGGCGCGCGTCAGTTCGATCAACAACGCACCCGATTCCCCGATCAGCGCAACGGCAACACTGCCGAGTGCAAAATTCTGCTCGCTCATCATCAGCGTTAGCAGCGCTTTATCGGTTGGCCGCGCATAGGACGGCAGCGCCCGATCACTCGACAGCCATGCGGTGCCCGCGTAATCGCCCGTCAATTCAGGCTCGCTGCCATCGCGGCGACGGCGGCCGCGCACCGCGTGCAGCGACGCATCATCGGCCAATACATAAAAGATCAGCGCTTCACGCGTGGCCGTAGGCTTGGCGTTGGTCACCGTCGGTAATGTCTCGGTCGCGAAGGTATCTTCGAGCCACTCGGCTACCAGCATCGAGACCGGTGTGGTGCGAACAGCGTGGGTCGGCACGGCATCCGCTTTTTCGCGACGCGACGCTCGCTTAACTTCTACGTCGTTGCCAGCATCGTCAACATCATCATCCTCGAAATCAACCCCTTCACCGAGCGCGTCAGGCTTGTGCCCGGTCTCTGCGATATCGAGCAGCACGCCATCGGCATCGACTTGAAACAAGCTTAACCACTTCAGCAGCAAGCCCGCCGCATGCTTGCAGTCAAACTCGACCGGGCAGGTACAGACCGTCGTCAATATCTCGAGTCGCCGTGTTGGCGGATCAATATCCACGTAAACATCGGTGCGATACGGTTCCGGCGCGGTACCAACCATATCCGCTTGCACGTGCCATTCGCCGTCTTCCACCTCCTCCACGGCAAGTCGCTTGATCGCACGCTCATCCAGGCGGATCGCCATGCCGCGAGAGAATACGGCGCTGCCGAAAAATTCGCGCAGATACGCCGTCGTTTCCAAAAGCGTGAGCGGCGGGTTTCGGGAAGATCGCGACGGTGGTTGCGGCATTTGATGGCCAGCGTAATGGTAAAGGCGGAGGACAGCCTGCCATTGTGCCTGCGACGGGTGAGTTTTGGCGTGTCCCCACCTTTTTTATGGCAAAGACATCAAACCCTATATTCGGCGGGCATCCTGCGGCATTTTCGCCCCGCAATGCCCGCCGATATTAGAATTTCTCTTCTATTCCGATTCCTCAAGTCCGACAGGTTGCAAGGGCAGCGGCCGCGCCATCACCACTTCCTCACCGTCCATCTCACCAGTGCGCCCAAAGCCGTGGCGCAAGTAGAACGCCTCTGGATTTTCTTCTGCGGGCACGAAAGACAGCAACATGGTCGCAGCACCGGGCCGCGTGGCGGCATGCGCGATGAGAAGCTTGAGCGCCGCGTTGCCAAAGCCCATGGTCTGGTAGCGCGCATCGATCATGAATCGCCATAGGTATACATATGGCTTGCCGTTGTGCAGGTGTGGCTCGCGCTCGCCTTCAGGCAATTGGGCAAGGTCCACCTGCGTCCAGTCTTCGAGCATCGCGAATCCGACTGGCGTTTCATCGGCGTAGATGGCGCGCATCCACGCCTCCGCTGCGAAGTGCGCCTGTGCAATCGATACTGCATTGGGTGCCACCAGTTTTTCTTGTTCAACCGTGGTATCCAGAAACATGATCGCGCGTGCCGTGTCTTTGGTGATTTCACGCAGGCTTACAGCGGCGTTGCGGTCGAGCGGGCGGGTTTGGTTGGCCATGGCGGCAGATTCCACTTCGTCGATGAATTGGGCGTAGTGCTTACGCACGTTTTTGGCGCGCAGCGCCGCAGGCCATTTTTGTTTGGCAGGTTTGGTGGTTTCGGCGGACATGGGCGCGATTCTAGCTTGCAGACGCTGCTGCGGACGCATCACAGTGGTGATTTTGTGATTAAAAAAACCGAGCGGTAGCCTCACGGCACTCCACTTAGAATGTGTTCCCTGTTGTCGGGAACCGCTTCGAGCGCATAGAATTCCCCGCAACCGGCAGGTTGAGGTTGATTTGTGCACGTGATTGCGTTGCAAACATTGAACCGAGATTTTCCATTAGCCCCCCTTTCTAATGGAAGCCATTAGCGCAAGTCGTTGATTTTGATGACAGTTAGGGTGTTTTCGTCTAAATTGAGTGGTCGCAATTTCAGTGCAGGGCAATGATGGAATTTGACCTCCGTTTCACCGACAAGGAAATTACCGCTTGGGGCGGTATGGGGTTGATGAAACGG
>JANMZU010000625.1:0-5889 GCA_031383585.1 Betaproteobacteria bacterium | reverse complement strand
GTGCGTGCCACCAAGGATGTAGATTTTCTGGTGGAGGCCGAAGCGGCGGACAAAGTGCATGATGCGCTGCTGAAGTTAGGCTACCAGTGTCTTTACCGCAGTGAAGATGCCGCCAACTATGTGCGCGCAACTGAAGGTCTGGATTTGCTGTACGCGCATCGTCCCCTTGCGCGCCGCCTGCTGGCGCAAGCTTCTGAGCGCGAAACCCCCATGGGCCGCATGCGCATCATCAGCGTCGAAGGGCTTATCGGCTTCAAACTGCAAGGCTTCGTCAATGATGCAACCCGCACGCGCGATTTGGACGACATTCGCGCTCTATTGAAAATACACCGCGCGTCGCTCGACATGGATGAGCTGCGCGAATACTTTGCCCTGTTCAACAAACCAGAACTGCTCAGTGAACTTCTCGATGAACTACTCCGGTAGCGCCGAACCACCTGCTGATGCCGCGCTGAACCGTGACGCTACAGATGCGGTGCTGGTGCGCGAAGCAGGTTTGCCTTTTCAGCCGCCGCTAGGCGACGCTTCCGGGGTAGACCCATTCACCCAGTGGTTGAGCCTGATGGAGGTTGTGCAAATGTTGTGCCCTGTGTGGCCAGTGCGTGACAGACCCATGCGGGGCAACCATTGGCGCCTTTGATGGCGGCCAAGCCATTTGTGCGCCAACATAGACTGGCCGAAGATGTCGCCCGTTTTGGCATATCGTTTCACCAAACCACTCCAATGCCGAAACCTGGCGTGCGAAATACGGCGCTACAGCCGCCGGAGCCAGCTCTCAATCGAGCAAGTCACAATCCATATCGACGGCAACTCTGTAATTGGCTGTTTTTTAAATATTTGATTGTATAATAAACTTCATTGCTATCTATTTGTTATCTATTTGTGTAATTATTATATGAACAATATATTATTTTTTCTTATAGACTACTTAAAAAGTAGATTCTGATAACTCTAACTGCGAAACCACCGAGCTCTCTGTCACCTTGTCGCCCGCTTTGACGGTCACTGCCTTCACCACGCCCGCGTGGCTGGAGCGGATTTCCATCGAGACCATGTCGCCCTCCACGGTGATGAGGCTTTGGTCTACCGCTGCGGCTTACACATCGATTGAGGTTGTAAGTCTTGCCGGCAAGCTCTCCGACGCCAGGCACGGTCCCCCTTAGAATAAGAACAGTAACGACTGAATGAGTAAATCCGCCATGGACGCAGTCCTCTCACCCATCGTCTCCGAGTTCGCCACGCAAAACCAGGCCGATAGCTACAAAGAGTGGCTGGACTTGAAACTGCAACGCGCAGAGCAAAGTGCGGCAGACCAGCCCATGATTCCCCACGATCAGGCCATGGGCGAGATTCGCAACCTGCTAAAAACCAAGAAGCAAAGCCAGCATGCGGATTGAGTGGAGCCAATCCGCTTTAGCTGACTTACGGGAGATTGTTGACTACATCAGTGAGCGCAATTTCCAGGCGGCGCTAGACCTGCAAGACCGCATCGAAGAATCAGTTGAGCACTTGGCCGACCATCCTTACTTGTACAAACAAAGTCTTCGCCGCGTGGGCTGGCGTGAAGTCGTCGTTCATCCAAATTACATTGTTTTCTATCGCGTCTCTGCAAAGGTGGAAATTCTTGCAGTTGTCCACGCACGCGAAGCGTTTCCAAAATAGCGCCTCGGCCAGTCCGACCGCAAACAGTATCGGGCCGTCAGCGACCCACCGGGTTCAATACCCGTCACGGTAGTCCGGCACAGAAGGCGTGCCGGGAATCTGGAGCGTCATGCCGGGGGATCTTGATTTAAGCCACTTTTGGCTTTACGTATAAAAATCACCGCCGTGCAGGTGGCAAAGCCGTACAGCTACCATGCGCCACCTCAGCCGCCATGCCGATGCTCTCGCCCAGCGTGGGATGCGAGTGGATGGTTTTGCCAATGTCTACTGCATCAGCTCCCATCTCGATGGCCAGCGCCACCTCGCCGATCATGTCACCGGCGTGCGTGCCGACCATGCCGCCGCCCAAAATCTTGCCGTGGCCGTGGGCTTCAGGGCTGTCACTTGCAAGCAATGCTTCTGCCGACCGGCGACTCAAACAGTTACAGAACACTTCTACGGCAAGCCCGCTTCGCGAAGTGTATCTAACAGACGCTCCAGCTGCCCGATGTAGGCTGGGTCATAGGTCTTGGTCATGGTTGTACGCACGGCTACTAGGCTGCAGTAGGCTGGGTGCTTGAGCAGCATGGCGATCCACTCGTGCGCCTGCTCCACTGCACCTAGCCGCCATGCGGCAATCGCCCCCACCACTAACAGTTGACCGAAATTTGGATTGATCACCATACCGCGCTGTGCTTCGTCCAATGCTTTCATCGGATCACCGGTAGCGAGGTGCACTTGTGCCCGTACGAAATGCCAAATCACACGCAAGGGTTCCAATGGGCTGAGCTCGAAAGCCTTATCGCAGTAGGCGAGCGCTTCATCATATTGCCCAGGTCGCACAAATGACAATGCCAAATTGCCATAGGCAGGAGCGTATGAAGAAGATAGCCGTAGGCAATGGCGCAAGGCTTCGCTGGCGCGTTGCCTCTGCCCATGACAGTGCCGCGCTGCCAGCGCCAGCACATAGTGTGCATCAGGATCGCGCGGATCAAGCATCACAGCGCGTTCGGCTTCTGCCAAAGATCGCGCCAGTTGCTCATCACGTAGTTCGTCGCTCCAACCATACAGGCCAGCGCGCCAATCCGCATAAGCCAAACACATCCAGCCTTGACTAAGTTCTGGTGCAAGCGCCACCGCCGTGCTCGCTAATCTTGTGGCACGCTGATTGGTCTCTGGTGTCTGCGTGCGGGCAAAAAGCTGCACCCAGGCTTGAGCGGCATAGGCGCGCGCTTGCATCTCGGTGTCACTGGCCGGCACTGGCGCACGGCTGGCCAAATCATTCAGCTCGAATTGCAATGCGCGAGCAAGCCTCCCCACCACGACAGTGGCCGATTCATGCCAGGCATTGGCGTGCAGTGTTAATTCATCCGCCCAAGTCTGCGTGCCGCGTTGGCCATCCACCACTTGCACGCTCACATGCAGCATGTCGCCACGCAACTCAAGCTGTCCATCCACGACAAAGCGAACACCCAGCTCACTAGCCACTTCTCTAGGCGACGGATGCTGTTGCCCGAAGGTGAGCATCGTGCCGAATGCCACCGCCACCAGCCCTGGCTGGCGAGATAGTTCGGAGATCAGTGCGCCGGTAAGGCTTTCACTCAGGAATAACAAGTTTTCTGGCAGGCCGCGGGCTGCAAAGGGCAGAACGGCCACTGAGCGCGGGCCCAGGCGGAGCTCTAAAGCATCGAAGGCTGTTGCACTCACGACTTGTTCAGGCGCAGGAGATTGCATAGCCACAGGAGCTACCAAGCGATAGCCTTTACGCGCGACTGTTGCAATATGCTCCGCACCCAGCACCTTGCGCAACTGCGCAATCGCGTCATACAAAGAGCTGGGCGTGACGATCAAGCCTGGCCAAACTGCGCTCAGCAAATCATCGGTTAACACCACATCGCCGTCTGCCTGCGCCAACACCACCAAAAGCCGCATCGCCCTTGGCTCTAGCTTGTGCGCTTGGCCTTGGGCAGCTATCTCGTCGAGTGAGGCGTTGACTTGCCAAACGCCAAGGCTGAAGCGATCTGGAAAGGGGATGGAGGGTAATGGCAGCATGACAATGAGATCATATTAGCAGGCAGAACTTGAGAAAACCATGAGAATTGCTTGAGGGCAGCCTCAGCCTAATTTGCAAGGCAAAAGCGATGATGACGTCAACTTAACTTGGAGATCAACATGAAACGTAGACACCACCTGCTTGTAACCAGCGCCTTGGCATTGACCACCTTCTTCAGTACTTGCATGGCGCAATCCAGTTCCGCGCCACAAGGCGCTGGCGCGTATCCCAATAAGCTCATCCGTATCGTCGTTCCATATGCCGCTGGCACACCGGGAGATACCATGGCGCGCCTGCTAGCCCCGTCTTTGAGCGAATCTATGACGACAAACGTGGTGGTTGAAAATCTGCCCGGAGCAAGTGGCACGATAGGCACGGCACGCGTGACCAAATCTGCACCTGATGGCTACACGCTTTTGATGGCAGGAGACACAGCGCTTGTGCTCAGCGGTGGTGCATATGGTGTGAACCCGCCCTACCAAACACTACGAGATCTCGCCCCGATCTCCCAACTGATCATCACACCCAATGTACTGGTTGTGGGTAACGATGTGCCTGCTCGCAGCGTGCAGGAGTTGATGGCGCTGGTACGCAGCCAGCCCGGCAAGTTCAGCTATGGTTCCGGTGGCATCGGCTTTTCGCAACACAGAGCTGGTGAATTGATGAGCAGTATGGGCAAATTGGATATGGTGCATGTGCCGAGTACCACCAACGCGTGGCCAGATCTGCTGAGTGGGCGGGTGCAGCTGATGTTCGGCAATATTGCGCAAGCGCTGCCGTGGATCAAAGAAGGCAAGGTGAGCGCGCTTGCTGTCACCTCTAGCACCCGTGCCTCTGCACTTCCAGATCTACCCACAGTCAGCGAAAGTGGGCTGCCGGGCTTTGAAGCCATAGCCTGGTTTGGGATACTCGCCCCCGCAGGCACGCCAGTAGCCATCCTGCAGCGCCTAGAGACAGAATTGCGCAAGGCAATGGACACACCTGCGATGAAACAGCGAGTTGCCGCGTTAGGGGCGATGGAAGGCGTGTTGAGCTCTGCAGGATTTACCCAAGCGATCCAAAACGATATCAAGCGCTGGGCAGTTAAGCCTTGAACGCACCCTAGGAATTCATCATGTTGTTATCTTTGAACCACGTTTCTGTGCTCAGCTTTGACTTTGAGCGTACTGAGCGCTTCTATTGCGATTTGCTTGGCATGCGTGTCGGGCCTCGTCCAGCCTTTTCCGTGCCCGGACGATGGCTCTACGTTGGCGATCAGCCATTGCTGCATATGCTGCCACGTACAAACTCTTCACAAGTAACAGGAGAAGTCGCGCTCGATCACTTCGCCCTCACCGCCCAAGATATGCCCGCCTTCGAGCAACGAATCACCGCCGCTGGGCTGCCCTTCAGGCGTATCCAGCAAGCTGATACTGGTATTTGGCAACTCTTTCTGGATGATCCAGATGGCGTGCATGTTGAGCTGAATTTCGGACTGAGGGCTATTAAATAAGCATTGTCTTGTTGGTTAAAGTCGTACACAACACGCGTCAGACCCCAGTGCTGCTGGCATCGCTTTGTTTCCCTTGCGCTCGCTCTCCTGGCCTTGATGCAGGCAGAAAAAAGCCCGAATTGTTGCCAGTTCGGGCTTTGCATTGGAAAGAGGGGCTTCCGTTACTTCCGCGCAGGCGGCAAATCTGTGCAACTGCCATGTGCCACCTCAGCCGCCATGCCTATGCTTTCGCCCAACGTCGGATGCGGGTGAATCGTCTTGCCGATGTCCACCGCATCCGCACCCATCTCAATCGCCAAAGCCACCTCACCGATCATGTCGCCCGCGTGGGTGCCGACCATGCCGCCGCCCAGGATTTTGCCGTGGCCATGCGCTTCGGGTGAGTCATCAAACAGCAGTTTGGTCACACCCTCGTCACGCCCATTGGCGATGGCGCGCCCAGAGGCCGTCCAGGGGAACAAACCTTTTTTAACCTTGATGCCTTGAGCCTTGGCCTGGTCTTCAGTGAGGCCGACCCAGGCGACTTCGGGATCGGTATAGGCGACAGATGGAATCACGCGGGCGTTGAACGCTGCGGCAGCCAGTTCTTTGTTGCCTTGCAATTCACCCGCAATCACCTCAGCCGCCACATGCGCCTCGTGCACGGCCTTGTGTGCCAGCATGGGCTGTCCGACGATGTCGCCGATGGCGAAGATGTGCGGCA
>JANMZU010000604.1:0-5834 GCA_031383585.1 Betaproteobacteria bacterium | reverse complement strand
GCAACAACTGACCAAAACCAGCGAAGTGGCCCGGGTAAAGCGCGAAATCGCCCAGCTCAAAACCATTCTGACTGAGAAAGCGAGAGCCGCGTAATGAATCAAGCAACTCAAGTGGCTACCGCCGACGTAAAGAACAAACGCACCCTGACCGGCCGTATCGTCAGCGACAAAATGGACAAGACTGTTACCGTCCTCGTTGAGCGCGCAGTGAAGCATCCCGTGCTGGGCAAAGTGGTTCGTCGCTCCAAGAAGTATCACGCACATTCGCCGAATAATGAATTCAAGCAAGGCGATACCGTGATGATCGAAGAGACCCGTCCGTTGTCCAAGACCAAAGCCTGGCAAGTGACCAAGCTGTTGGAAAAGGCGCGCGTCGAGTAATTTTCGAACATGTTGAAAACAAAAAAGCCCGCGTTGGAAAACGAGGGCTTTTTTGTTTGTAGTGTGGCTGGTAATTGCAGAACGAGGCGCCGAGCGTCCCCCAGATCCTTTGCGGTCCACAGGCCTCGCCGATAGTCTACTTTGCTTACGTCAGTGGCGTTCATCCCCGAGATCTTTGGATTTTACGTCCACTCTTTCAACACGCTCAGCCGCCGCGCTTATCCGCAACAATCTTCCCGTCAGCGAGTGTGACCTGCCGATCACAAGTGTTCGCCAGATGTGCGTCATGAGTAACAATCAGGAATGCGGTGCCAAAGTCCTGGTTGAATTTACGCAACATGACAAAAATGTCGGCTGCCGTCTTCGTGTCGAGATTGCCAGTCGGTTCATCTGCCAGCACCAGCGCAGGCTTCATGGACAGTGCGCGCGCTATGGCAACACGCTGCTGCATACCGCCTGAGAGTTCCGACGGCTTCTTGTTTTCAGCCTCCGCGAGTCCGACTGATGCCAGCAGCGCCAGTGCATGCGCGCGCGCTTCGGTGGTGCTGCCCTGGCCGTTCACCAACTGCGGCATCAGCACATTTTCCAGCGCGCTGAAGGCCGGTAACAGATGATGAAACTGGAACACGAATCCGAGGCTCGCCGCCCGTAATCGCGTCAGATTGTCGTCGTCGCTGTAACTCACCGCCTTGCCGGCTATTTCAACAGTACCGGTGGTCGGCGCTTCAAGCAATCCGATGATATTAAGCAGCGTGCTCTTGCCAGAGCCAGACGGCCCGACAAGCGCGGTGAATTCGCCGTTGGCAACGGTAAGATCTATGCCGTGCAGAATTTCCGCCTCGACGGGTTTACCGATGTTGTATGACTTGTGAATGCCAGCAAGCCGCAATACATTCCCGGAGGGCGCTGTCATGCCCGCATTGCCATTGCAGGGTCTAGCCGCGCCGCGCGCCGGGCTGGCGCAATCGCGGCCAACACGCCGCAAATGCTGGCGGTGATGCACGCGATGAGCAATAGTGGCCAGGTCACGACAATAGGGAAAAGCGCGTTGCCATCAGCGCCCCGCACCAGCGTGGAAAACAGAAGAGCCATCAACATCGACAAGAGCGCTCCTAGTACTGAGCCCACAAAGCCAACCAACGACCCCTGCAACAAAAATACCCGCATCATCTGCCCCCGCGAGGCCCCCATGGCCCGCAGAATGCCGATCTCGCGGGTCTTTTGCACGACAGCAACCACCAGTACGCTGGCGATCCCCAGCATCACCACGATGGATACGAAGAGGCGAATGGTGGCGGTCGAGGCCGACTGCGCGTTGAGGGCACTCAACAGTTGGCTATTACTGCTCATCCAGCTCTCGACAGTCAGCGGCGTCACTCGCGCGACGTTGCTGGCGATGGCATCGGCATCGAACACGTCGCGAACACGCAAATCAATGGAGGTAACACCACCGGGCAGGCCGAGAAAGCTCTGCGCCACATGCAGCGGCAGATACACCGCACGGCGGCTAAGCTCACGGTTGCCCAGATCGAGCGTGCCGACAATCTGGAAGCGATCACCATCATTGGCCCCTGCGCTACCGTTGGAAATCGTGATCCGGTCACCAACGGTGGCCCCTAGGTCACGCGCGAGTTCGGTGCCAACCAGCACTTCGCCCGCTTCCAGTCGGAACTTGCCGGTCACCAACTTGCTTGCCAGATCAACAATGCGGTCGTAGCGGGTCAAGTCGACACCGTAAGCCGTCACCGCGTTGCGCCCATCACCACGCAGCGCAATCGCCGCACCTGCGGCCATTGGCGACACCGCCACCACGCCGGGTACGTCTTCGTATGCGGCGATGATCTGCTGCCAGTTGTCGATGGAGCGCACCTTACGAGGCGCGACTTGGAGCGTGGCGACATTGGTCGTACCCGCGCTTTCAAGCACCTGAATTCGGGCAACGGGTTCGATCGGTTTGGCGACGATGTGCGCCTGCGCACCAAGCGTGCGATTGATGGTGTTGGCTTGCAGCCCGATCACCAGTGCTGAAATGAATACAACAACCGCGACGCCTACCATGACGCCGCCGACAATCAGCGCCGACTGGGTTCGCCCTTCGCGCAAAAAACGCAGCGCCAGCAACAATTCAAAACGCATCGACAGGGCCCATGAATCTCAGCATCAGGGCACCGGCATCGGGATGCCAGCCGGCTTGGCGCGCGACGACGCTACGTCTGGCGCTGCGACCGCATGTACTCGCTGCCCAGCACGAATGCGATCATCGAGCACAACCTGCGCGCCCGCGGTTAATCCGGAGGTGATCTCAATTCGCTGCAACGAGCGCACACCTACGCGCACGTCCTGCTCTGTTGCCACCCGGCCAGCTACCGTCAACACAAACAACCGCTCACCGGCCTCCCGTAGCGCGCTCGCCGGAATGGTCAGCACATTGGCCTTTTGCGCTGTGACGACTTCAACCGAAACGGTCATGTCATCGCGCAAAATCGATGGCGGTTTGGTCACGCGCAGCCGCGCTTCCACCGTACCGCGCGCAACATCCACGGAAGGGGCGAGATAAATCAATTCCGCTTCGAATTTATTGTCTGGAAACGCGTCGGCCGAGGCCACCGCGCGCATGCCTTCACGCAACAAACTCAGGTTTTTCTCGTCGATCTGCGCGATCAGGCGCGTCTCGCCCGTTGTTGCCAGCGTCAACAATTTGCGGCCCGGCTGTGCAACATCGCCCACTTCGACGCTTCGAGCGATTACCCGGCCATCGGCGGGCGCGTTGATGCTCGTCTGATCGAGTTTTGACTTCCCGATTCGCACTGCGGCTTCGGCCTCAATCAGGCGCGCCTGAATGCTCTGAACTTCGGCGCCCCCTTTCGTGTTTGCGGTCGCCTGCGAGCTCGATTGGGCGAACGCGGCGCGCGCACTGGCGACGGCGCGCTCGGCGTCCTGCAACTTGGCGTCACTGAAAAAACCCTTAGCATGCAGGCTCCTAGTGCGCTCCAGTTCCGCAATTGCAAAATCCAGATTCGCCCGACTCTGCGCCATGCCTTGTGCCGCTACTGGCCCGGCGAGTTCAAGCTGCGATTTGACCCTTGCCTGCGCCGTCGCAAGCGCCGCCTGTGCCTGTTGCAACTGTGCGCGCAAATCGTCGTCATCGAGGGACACCAACAATTGCCCCAGCTTAACGTTATCACCCTCGCGCACCAGTACCTTGTCCACGCGCGCCGTCAGCGTGCTCGCCAGCTCAGTCCGCGCGACGCTCGCCACGCGAGACGAAAACACCAGCGAGTGCTGGATCGGGCCAGACGTTACAGTGGACACCTCAGCCGCTTTCCCGCGCCAAACGTAAATGCCTGCAGCCAATGCCGCCAGAACGAGCCCCAGAACTAGCCAGAGCCAAGGCTTAATACGACCCGTACTCGCAGATTTCCACCACGTCATATGCGCAACACGCTTAGATTGAATGGTCGCAGCTTATCGCCGAAACACCAACCGTCGTTTGCTTTAGCGCAAAAACTAATCGTCGAAAGCGACCGCTAAACCGAAGTTGCGGCCAAAGTGGTTCTCTTGCCTGAGAAACTCTCTCGATCTTCACTTCGAAAAGCCACTTCGGCGAGGGCGACGAAATCAGATCGCAATTGGCCGCCAGAGAAACTCCGACGTTGGCGCCGTCGCGCGCACCCCGTAGGCGTTCGACTACTGACACTTCAGCGCCAATCCTCTACTGACGCGAACCGTTTCGCAGTAACTTGAGGGCCATGAGGTGATTTTCCGCCTCCCATTCTTCAGGAGAGACCGAATGAACCCAGATAATCCAACCACCGGCAGCAACCTGACCCCAAACGCCGCCGCTAACGGTGCCAATGGTGCAGTAGCCATTCACCGCACCGATACCGCGCCGCTGCGCCACGACCTGTCACAGGCGGTCAGCCAGGTGAACGAGCATCTCACGCAAGACATCAACTTGCTGGTGGCCGCTGTCGGCAGCCTTGGGCGTGCTGAATTGACTGACGCAGCACAGCGCGTGTCGGCGTTCATGGCTAAAACTTCTGCTACCGCCTGCGATATGACGGCGCAAGGCAAGGAAAAAGCCCAGCTCGCCGTGCAAAGAACCGGGCTATACGTCAAGGAAAATCCATTGCAGTCCTTGGCCGTCGCCTTGGCGCTAGGGTATGTGTTCGCACGCCTGACGACACGTCGCTAGAGAAACTGTTTTACCTCATCAACCAAACTAAAGGAATACATCATGTTGTACACAATCGCAGTAATCCTCTTGATTCTATGGCTCCTCGGCATGGTCAGTGCATACACCATGGGCGGCTTCCTCCACTTACTGTTGATCGTCGCTGTCATCATGGTAGTGGTTAACCTGATCAGCGGTCGCAGATCGCTTTAGTCTTAGCGCGACTACCGCGCACAAGTAAGGGAAACCTGTACGTTGGGACGCGTACCTCCGGGGAGGCGGTCGCCGCACGTATAAGTGCGCCGACACTCGCAACTTGCAAATGGCGCATATCTGTGCGAAAGGAGACTGGAGGCAGCGCGCAGGAATTTGCTGCTATTGCCTCTGGCGGCACCATGTTATTCCGCCTTAGAGAGGAAGAGTTTTGGCCACGTGTATCAGCTGTGCGGGCGCTGACCGATGGCGACCACTGCGCCGGTTCCACGTGACTACCACGCCGTCTGTCCTGACTGGCGCGGACCCTGTAGAGAGTCTATTGAAGCGGTAAATGACCGCGATCGACCCAGAGCTGTCATCGCCGCGTAACTCCCAATTCGCCACAAAGACGACATTCATCGCACAAATCTGATTCTCTCAAGAAACTTCAGCCGCGTTCTAGCGGCTCCCCGTTGTCTGCAAATAACCGGACATCAGCGAATTCGGCGCCCAGTTTGCCAAGGTCGTTCTTGTCGTCACCGAGTCATCTGAATGCAATGAGGTCGGTAATTCCGTGTGCCATTACAAGTGGCCAGATATTCTTAAGCCTCACATACGATAGAGAAAACATAATTCCGACCGATAAACTACCAACCACATTTGCGATACCGGTTTCCCAGTGCACCAGCCCGAAGAGCACGGAAGTGACCATGACATATGCCAATTTGGGAGAACCCAACAGTCGTTGGAAAATCAGCCACGGAATGGCGCGAAAAATAATTTCTTCTGCAAACGCGGCGGTTAGGCTTAGGTACGCAGTGGCAATCGACCGAGTGAATCCGCTTGCCGGCAAGACTTGCTGATAACCGAAGGCGTTTTCACTAATGCCGAAGATGCGTGCGGCAATTGCTTAGCCGGAGTTTAACACCCCCAAAAATAACGCTTTCATATTCAACCGCTTAGCGCGTACTAGTATTTGAACAGCTACATTTCTGTCGCTTTGGGGTCAGACGATCAGTTTCTTGACACCCCCCGCAGCCGAATTGATCCTGAGCGCATCGTAGATAGCCATCAGTGCCGGCTC
>JANMZU010000016.1:0-2376 GCA_031383585.1 Betaproteobacteria bacterium | reverse complement strand
ATAAGCGCCATTTTACCGCGCGAGGGGATCGTGACGCGATGAAAATACGTAGAGCCAATATCGGCGAGCGCTTTCAGATATTTATGGTCTGGAAGGCCCGCCAATGCTGGAGGCATGTATTTTACAGGGCGATTTCCCTGCCTCCGTCGACCGCGAGAATTTGACCAGTCACATACGGCGCATCGAGCATCAGAAATTTCACGGCGCCCGCGATATCTTCCGGGCTGCCGATGCGTTTGAGCGGCACTTGATTGACAATGCGCTCGCGCTCAGCGGGCGGATAGTCGTCCGTGCTGTCGGGCCAAACGATTGCACCAGGCGAGACGCCATTGACGCGAATATCCGGCCCCAATTCGAGGGCAAGCGAACGCGTAAGGCCGGCCAGGCCCGCCTTGGTCGCTGAATACACCACGTAGTCCTTGAGTGGGCGCTCGGCGTGGATGTCGACGATATTGACGATACTGCCTCGCGTTTTTCGCAGATAAGGCACCGCCGCTTGTGACAGAAACAGCGGCGCTTTCAAATTGGCGTCGATTAATTCATTCCAGTGATCTTCAACGATGCTGCCGATGGGTGTAGCGTAAAACGCGGAGGCGTTATTAACCAGACCGTCGAGACGGCCAAACGCGGAAGCTGCTTGATCGATCAAGCCTTTCAATGCGTTGCAGGCGAGCAGGTCACCTTGCAGAATCGAGGCCGAGCCCGCGCGTTGCGTGTTCAATTCCAGCACCAGTGCTTCAGCTTCCGTGCGCGAATGATTGCAATGCACGATCACGTTAGCGCCTGCGCCGTGTAGCGCTCTGGTAATGCCCGCGCCGACGCGTTTCGCTGCGCCGGTAACCAGAATCGCGGGTGGGGAGTGTAATTGGCTCATGGGATAATCTTACCTCCAAATCTGGGCTGTCCCATGCGAACACCATTAGCGCGCGATCAATCGAATCAGTTGCCCGAGCCAAGCGGCGACGCGCTCACGCATACGCAGGCCTGCATGACGATGCTGCGGGACGAGATCGCAAAGGCAAATGGCTGGCTTTCCTTTGCACGCTTCATGGAGCTTGCCCTGTATGCGCCCGGGTTGGGCTACTACGCCGCGGGCGCACGCAAGTTCGGCGCTGACGGCGATTTTGTGACTGCGCCGGAAATTTCGCCGTTATTTGGTCAGTGTCTTGCACAGAGCATTGGTGAAGTGCTGCGCGAGACTGGCGGCGATGTGCTGGAACTGGGACCTGGCTCCGGAAAACTTGCGCTCGATGTATTACTCGCATTAGACGAGTCCGGTAATTTGCCCGGCAAGTATTTTCTGCTTGAAGTTAGCGCAGACTTACGTGAGAGGCAGCAGCAGGCCATCGCCAGCCTGCCGTTTCATCTTGCCAACCGCGCGGTGTGGCTGGACCAACTCCCCGAGGATTTTGTCGGCTGCATCGTCGCCAACGAGGTGCTTGATGTCGTTCCGGTGCATCTAGTGGCGTTTTCACTTGGCCGGGTATTTGAACGCGGCGTGGCAGTGAGAGATAGCGCGCTTGTTTGGCAAGATGTTCCTGCGCTGTCTGCGGGGCTAAATGCGCCGGTGGACGCAATCCTGCGCGAATATCTGGGCCACGCGCCACCAGAAGGCTATCTTACCGAAGTCGCTCCGGCGGCAGGCGGGCTAGTAAATAGTCTCGCGCAATCGCTCAAACATGGCGCGATGATATTTGTCGACTACGGCTTTCGCGGTGCGGAGTTTTACCATCCCAGCCGAATCACCGGCACCATGATGTGCCATTACCGACATTTGGCGCATACCGATCCGTTCCGGTTTCCGGGATTGCAGGACATTACCGCGCATGTGGATTTCACGGCCATCGCCGATGCCGGTATCGCGTCGGGACTGGAGTTGCTTGGCTACACGACGCAGGCTAATTTTCTCCTCGCCAGCGGCCTCACCGAACGCGTGCAACGTGCCGACCCTGCCGCGGCAGCAAGTTATCTGCCGTTGACCAATCAGGTACAGAGGCTGGTTTCGCCGGCCGAAATGGGCGAGTTTTTCAAGGTGATCGGCTTTGGCAAAGGGCTTGTATCTCCGATCACGGCGTTTCATACAGCACGGCCTTTGCCGCTATAGGGGCGTGGCTGGAAACGCTTGCAGTGCTCCGCAAAGGGCACTTGCTTCAAAAAAATGTCATTCCGAACGGCTTCAAGTGAGGAATCTGCTTTTACGTCTGCCACCTGCAGTAAACCGAGATCGTCCATTAGGGCGCGAGTTGATGCCGAGGGCAGTTGGGAGTCAGTTTTGTCTCGACTGAGGCACCAATAGCACAGCTATTGGTAACGAAGAGAGGCAAAAATGGCCCCAAATGCACCGGCAGCGACCGCGCAGCACCGAAGGTGCGCCTA
>JANMZU010000573.1:0-5412 GCA_031383585.1 Betaproteobacteria bacterium | reverse complement strand
TCGTTATGACCGAGTTACATGCAGGCGGAAAATTTGACGCCAATTCGTACAAAGTTTCCGGCGGCTTGCACGGGGTGGGCGTGTCGGTGGTCAATGCACTCTCGGAGTGGTTGAAACTTCGCATTTGGCGCGACGGAAAAGTTCATCAAATGGAGTTTCGCCACGGCGATCGTGTGGCACCCCTCGCGGTCACAGGTAGCACCGAGAAGCGCGGCACGGAAGTGCACTTCATGGCCTCAAAGGAAACGTTTACGCACATAGAATTTCATTATGAAATTCTGGCCAAGCGACTGCGCGAACTTTCATTTCTCAATAGTGGTGTGAAAATTGAGCTGATCGACCAGCGTAACGGCAAGAGCGAAAATTTTGCCTATGTTGGCGGTGTTAAAGGCTTTGTTGAGTTTATGAACCGTTCAAAAACGGTTTTGCACCCGCGTATTTTCTATGCAATCGGTGAAAAAGACGGTATGACCGTAGAAGTCTCGATGCAGTGGAACGACAGCTATAGCGAATCCGTCCAGTGCTTCACCAACAACATTCCACAGCGCGATGGCGGCACCCATTTAACCGGCTTGCGCACGGCGATGACCCGTGTGATCAACAAGTTTATCGAAGAAAACGACTTCGCCAAGAAAGCCAAAGTCGAAACCTCCGGAGACGACTTGCGCGAAGGTCTGACCTGCGTACTTTCCGTCAAGGTGCCAGACCCAAAATTTTCTTCCCAGACCAAAGACAAGTTGGTGTCTTCTGAAGTGCAGCCGGTCGTGCAAGAAGTTGTAGCCAGCAAGCTTGCAGAATACCTGCTCGAAAACCCGGCAGACGCAAAGAGCATTTGCGGCAAGATCGTAGACGCTGCGCGGGCACGCGAAGCCGCTCGCAAAGCCCGCGAACTCACGCGTCGCAAAGGCGTGCTTGATGGCGTTGGCTTGCCCGGCAAACTGGCAGACTGTCAGGAGAAAGACCCAGCTCTTTGCGAAATCTATATCGTCGAGGGCGATTCCGCCGGCGGCTCCGCAAAACAAGGCCGAGACCGCAAGTTTCAAGCAATCCTACCGCTCCGCGGCAAAGTGCTCAACGTCGAAAAAGCCCGCATAGATAAAGTCATTTCATCCGAGCAGATCGCCACCTTGATCACTGCCCTCGGCGCCGGTATCGGCAAGGATGATTTCAATCACGACAAACTGCGTTACCACCGCATCATCATCATGACCGACGCGGACGTTGACGGCGCACATATTCGCACGCTGCTGCTAACGTTCTTCTACCGGCAGATGACTCAGCTCGTCGAGAACGGCTACATCTACATAGCACAGCCACCACTCTACAAAATCAAGATGGGTAAAGAAGAGCGGTATATCAAAGACGAACACGAACTCAAGTCAGCGCAACTCAAAAAAGCACTGACCGACGCGGTGCTGAATCCGGGCGGCGGAGCGGCACTGATCGTTGGCGACGCGCTAGGCAATATCGCACACGACTATTTAATGACCGACGCGATTATTGATAGATTGTCGAGAATACTTGATCCAGAAGTCCTACGCGGACTGATGAACTGCCCTCGCCTCGACCTGACAACTGCTGAATCGGCATCCAAGGCCGCAGTATGGCTCAGCGAAGCAGTAGGCGCCTCTACCGTTACCATCCAAGTCGAGCAGGACGAAGTCCACGAGGCGTATCGGTTGCGTTGTGTAAAAACTCTACACGGCAACACCCGCGAGACGGTCATCGACAACACTTTCATCGAAACCGGGGACTACGAGCAGATCGTCAAAACCGCACTCATGCTCAATGGCCTGATTCGTGAAGGCGCGGATATTAAGCGCGGCGAAAAGGTTTTAGCGGTCAAGACCTTTGGCGAAGCGCTGGATTGGCTCATCAGCCAAGCCAAGGACAGTATGTACGTACAGCGCTACAAAGGGCTGGGCGAGATGAACCCGGCGCAGTTATGGGAAACCACCATGGACCCAAAGGTGCGCATCCTTCATCGCGTGCAAATCGAAGACGCCATCAGCGCCGACGAGACGTTTATGACGCTAATGGGCGATGACGTAGAACCAAGGCGCGCGTTCATTGAGACCAACGCTTTGCTGGTGCGGAACCTGGATGTGTAGGTAAAATAAATCTGTTGCAATGAACAACCCACATCCACTACGCGCACACTGGTTTTTCGTAGTCGCCCCAATCATTCTCGCCGCAGATATCTATCTCGGCCTGATCTCCCAAGGTGCGATAAGCCGCCTCATCGAACTCGGGCTGCTGTTTGACCTGCTGGTGCTGGTGCCAAGCCTGTACTGGATTTGCTATCGGCAGCGTGGCAAGAAGGCCATCATCAAGGCAGTCGCCCTCGCATGCCTCGGTGTCTGGATCGCGCTCAAGCTGGTGCCGGAGAGCGAGCGCGAAGTGTTGGTCTACGCTGCGCCGCTCAGGTACATCGGCCTAGCTGGGTTGGTGTGGCTGGAGATTGTGGTGATAGTGGCCGTCTACCGCGCCGTTTTCAATGGCCGCCCCACGGCCGAAGCCGCTGCGAAGGCATCCACCGACATGCCGCCTTGGGTGGCCAAGCTTCTCGTGTTGGAAGCACGGCTTTGGCTGAAGCTGTGGCAGTTCATTAAGCGCATATTCGGCAGGCTTTGATTTCTTGAGCGCTTCGTGCCGAATTCATTGAATTAGAAAGTGAACGGGAGACTAAAGTCAATCATCGCGTTACGGAGTCACACCCGCGCCAGTGTTTGCGCAACTGCCGTCACTCACAACCACAAAAAAATCGACCCCGGCTACAGCGCCCTCTGCAAACATTACCGAGAGCATATATTTTGAATAGTCTATGCGGGTTTGGCCGTCTGTAATTTGGCGCACCGTTGTACTTTCCGAGAAATGAGACAATTGATGCATCACAACGCCGCGGAAAACAGACGTCACGTTGCATCCTTGAGCCTGCCGACCATCAAAAATGTTGCCCGTTCAGACAATCCTAATTATTGAAGACGACCCAGACCTTGCAAATTTGCTTGTTTTCAGACTTTCCCGCGAAGGCTACGCGACGCATCATGCAGCGGATGCCAAAGCAGCGCTGGCGTATATGGATCACTCACCGCCGCCTGCACTGATCACTCTCGATGTCATGCTACCGTACATGAACGGATTTGAACTGCTGGTGCTCATCCGGGAGCGCAAGGGATATGAGAATCTGCCCATTATCATGCTGACATCGAATAGCCGGGAAGTAGATGTGTCGCGTGGGTTCAAGGGCGGCGCAAACGACTACATCACCAAGCCATTTCGTCCGGCGGAAGTTGCGATGCGTGTAAAAGCCTTGCTGGCGCGGGAGCCATCACCATGATTACATTGCGGTTGGCGTTGTTTTTGTTTGCAGGTGTCGCTATGGTTACACCAGATACCACCCATGCTGATACCGGCCTGATTCAGCTAGCGCAGGCCAGTGCTGATGAGCTCGCAGGTTTGCGCAGACGAGTGGCACTTGATCCAGGTAACACGGATCTCCGCTTTAGACTGGCAAAAGAACTCGCCCGGGGCAAGGCATATGCCGAGGCGACTCGAGTTTTCCAGCAGTTGATTGCCAGCCAGCCCAACGATGCCGACTATCACCTGGGGCTGGGACAGTCACTGCTCTGGAGTGGCAAACCGCAGGATGCGCTAATACCGCTGCAAACCGCCGTGAAGCTCGCACCTGGTTACGAAGATGCGCAACGCGCGTTAGGACAAGCGCTGGCTGGCTCAGGGCGCCACCCAGAGGCGCGGCAGCATTGGGTGCAAGCTGGCAAGCGATTTCCCAAGGCCAAATGGCCTGGTGAGGCTCTGGCAGAAGCGAAATCTCCCGTCATTTCGGTACCGGTACTTGCAGCCGCGGCCAAGCCACCGGCTAGCGTGCCCCGCATCGAGTCTACGGCGCCTGCCGCGCCGCCCGTCACCATCAGCGCCGCATTGATACCGCCACCGGAAGTTGCAGCGACCACAGCAGTCGCCACCACATCGACACCGCTTGTTATGCCGTCCGCATCGAGCGCATCGATTGCCCAGACCGCAGTGGTCTCACCTTCCCGCACACAAATTGAAGCGGGATTCGGCAGGGAGCGATTGTCAAATGGAAGCGCGCACTGGACCGAGGAATTCGTCATTCTGACGCACGACACCGCCGGACGCGCCCAAACCGCCTCGGCCAAACTTTCCCAGACCGAGCGCTTCGGGTTGAAGGACACAACAGCTACGTTCAGTGGCAGTGCCCGGCTTTCAATGAACGTTGTCGGCACCATGGAGCTCGGCGTGAGTCCCACCCATCGCGTCCTGCCCAAGAAGTCGATACAGGGTGGACTCTCGGTCGCACTGCAAGACGGCTTTGGCATTGCAGCCAACTTCCGGCAAATCGATTACAACTCGACCCGGCTTCGCGCGGCGGATTTCACGGTCGAGCGTTACGTCGGCGACTATCGCGTGGCCTACTCAGTGCATCCCTCGCGCTCCAGCACTGCAGGAAATGCTCTGGGCCACCGTCTCCAGATGGGGCGTTTCTACGGCGACGACAACCAGATCCAGGTTCTGCTGGCTGGCGGCAGCGAAGTGGACCGGCCTGAGGTCGGGATAATCAACCAATCACAGGTTCGGGCGATCGCCGTTTTCGGCAGGCATTGGCTGACACCATATTGGGCTATTGCCTACGCTGCCTCTCACACCAGACAGGCGCAGACCAGACGCGATGGACTCACGATTTCACTCATCGGCAGGCTTTGAGGGTTTGCTGCAGCAGGACTCCCTCACAGTACTGTTAATTGTTCTGTCCGCAGCGCTGACACTGATTGGCGTGTTATTGGTGCTGACGATTATTGTCATCCGCACATTGCACGCGCAACGGGTGCGATGGTTGGCTACCTTTCGCGCGCGATTCCAGCCGATTCTGTTTGAAGCCATGCTTGCGCCAGTGACGATTCAACTCAATAGTCGCCACGAACGAATCGCGTTGATAGCGTTGCTCGATGAGACGCAGCAAGATATCTCCGGTGAAGAAAGCAACAATCTCAACCGGCTCGTACGTGACTTGGGACTGGACCAGGAAGCGCTGCGCTGCATTGCCGAACGCAGTCTGGCGAACAAGCTCCTCGGCATTCGCGTCATTTCCCGCGCGGGCGTCATGGAGGCGTGGCCCATCTTGGAAGCGCTCGCCCTGGGCAACAAACAAACGCTGGCACTGGCAGCATCACACGCTCTCGTGCTGCTGGACCCAAAACGTGCGTTTGCCATCATTGCGCAGGTGTTGCAGCGGGGCAGCCAGTGGGCACCGGTGGAAGTGATCAGAATCCTGCGCGATGGGGGCGAGCACGCACGCGAGGCATTAGCTGCCTTGCTGGAAAACGCGGCGGCAGACGAAGCTGTTCTGCTGGTGAGACTACTTCAGCAAAC
>JANMZU010000370.1:0-1546 GCA_031383585.1 Betaproteobacteria bacterium | reverse complement strand
TCGTTTGGCGGCCTTAACGAGCGAAACGTCAGCCCTTACGGTGTCTGGCTTGGTTTTCGAGGGGAAGAAGCTTCCAAAGGCAACGTAGTCTGCACCGGCTGAGACCGCCGTTTTCGCGCGCTCTAAATCGTTATAGCAAGACACACCGATCAAGAAAGGCTGGCGCCGCGGTAAAAAGGTGTCTCGCGCAATCCGCTCGCGGATTCCGGCAAGCGCGCTGGCGCCGCCATCGTCCCTTCCGAGGTGTACGCCGTCAGCGCCGATCGTCAAAGCGAGTTCAATGTTGTCGTTCACAATCAGCAGTGCGCCTGTCCCATTAAGTAAGGTCTGCAACGCCCTCGCTTGCGCCGCCGCAGCGTTTGGTGGCAGCAACTTGTTTCTGTACTGAACAATAGACGCGCCTCCAGCAACTGCCTGACCTACTTGATCAATCAGCTTAGGCAAGTCGCTTGACTCTGGTGTGATGGCATATAGTCCGCGCATATCAAAGGCGGGATCGCAAACCGCTGGTTATAGACAGCGCGTCTTGCAGCTGGCAATCAGGTGTGCGCTCATCCGTTTCTTCGTCGCGCGCCCAGAACATGCGATCGGGCAGAAGCTGTCCCATGCCCGGACGAAAACCGAATTTGAGTGTTTGCCACGTGTATTCTTGTGCTTCACGGGCGGCTTCTGCGATGTCGAGACCGCGGGCAATTGTCGCTGCCAGCGCGGACGCCAACGTACAGCCAGACCCATGATAGCTACCGGGAAGCCGCTGCCAGATATCGCTTCGCAAAATACCCTTTTCAAAAAAAACGGTGTTAATCACATCCGCCGTAGCTTCATGTGTGCCAGTGACCAAAACGTATTCGCAGCCCAACTCTATCAATCGCATCGCAAGCTTTTCAACTGAATGCGAATCTTCGTCATCTTCAAGCGCCAGGCGCAGCAGCTCAGGCGTGTTTGGCGTTATAACCGTGCATTGCGGAATGAGCAGCTCCCTGATGGCGAACAAGGTTTCTTCGTTTGCAAACTCATCGCCCCGCGCTGACGCTAGAACGGGATCAAGTATCAGGGGAATTTCTGGGTAGTCCGACACAATTTCCGCGACTGCTGCCACGTTTTCTGCGCTGCCTAAAACCCCAATCTTGAATGCCGCGACAGGTATGTCTTCCAGAATCGCTCGGGCCTGATCAGCCACCAGATCGGCGTCCACCGCAGAAATCGCCTCGACCCCAGACGTGTTCTGCACGGTAATGGCAGTAATTACGGACAACGGGTGGCAGCCCATGCTCGCCAACGTCAAAATGTCGGCTTGGATGCCAGCGCCACCGGAGGGGTCTGTCGCCGCAAAGGTAAGCACTGCAGGTGGAGCTTTGTAGGAGTCTGGCATGCTTAAATAATCTAGAATGCTGCAAAATAGCGTTGCACTCGCCGGATGCATAAGTGTGGATTTAGGGCGGTCGTCGGTAGGACCGTAGGTGCGGGTATTTGTAAACTATTGTAGCCTTTGAAAGCTGAAAATGGATGTAGTTAATACTGATGCCGCCAATAAAGTATGGATGTG
>JANMZU010000550.1:0-2741 GCA_031383585.1 Betaproteobacteria bacterium | reverse complement strand
GGTGGTGTGCGTGAACACCACCCGTGCCTGGCGGCACAAGCATGGCGAGGTATCCGAGCAGCAGATCGACCGTGTGGCGCGACTTCTGCTGGATGCGACGGACGCACAGTTGCGGGTGGTGGTAGTGCACCAGCCAATCGCCGTGACGCGCGCTGAAGATGAGCAGAACCGGCTGCGCGGGCATGCCGCCGCACTACAGCGCTGGTCCGCCGCCGGTGCCGACCTGATTATGGGTGGGCATATTCACCTGCCCTATGTGCTGGCACTGCAAGGCCTGACGCGGCCAATGTGGGCGGTGCAGGCGGGTACTGCAGTTTCATCGCGGGTACGTGCAGGTGCACCTAATTCGGTAAACGTGTTGCGTTGGGGCGCGGATGCGCCCCAGGGTAGCTGCCAAATCGAGCAGTGGGACTTCTCCGCTAACGATCAGGCGTTTGTTCGCGTTGAGCTGACAGAAGTCTACCCGGTCAGGAAATAAAGCGCATGGCGCCGAGGCATTGTGAGGCGTAAGCGCCGCTCTCCTGAGGCGCTGGCATGTTGGGTGTGAAGGACTCTGGAAGCAAGGCGGAACGAAACCCCAGTCCAGGCGCGCACTCTGGAGCGTTTTCACCTGCAGACCCGGGCCAATGCTCGCTTCTTCAGTTATGCCGTGCGCGCGCGGCGCAAATTTCCCACGTTTTGATCGGCGCGTATCGGCCGTTCGGCTAACATTCATGGGCGACGCAGCCGAAACATGCTTGGTCGTAAACCCGGATTGCAATTTAACGAGAACGCACTTGACCTCTGCCCTTCCGATACATCCTTCCCCCTCCCGCCTTGACGACGACGCCTGGGACGACCTGCTCAATTTCATCGAAGAAAAACGCGTCATCCCCATCATCGGCCCCGAGTTGCTCAAGGTCGAGACCGACAGCGGCCCACGGTTGCTCTACGACTGGCTCGCCGAGAAGCTGGCCGCCAAACTCAACGTCGACACCACCCGCCTGCCACAGCCATATTCACTCAACGACGTCGTCTGCTGGCACGCCGCCTCGCGGGGTCGACGCGAAGAAGCCTACACACGACTGCGCTCGATCCTGCGCGAAGCCACTTTTGCCCCGCCGGTGGCGCTCAAGCAATTGGCCGAAATCGCCGATCTCGACCTGTTCGTCTCCACCACCTTCGATGGCTACCTGGAGCAAGCCATCAACGAAGCACGATTTGGCGGTGCCCAGTCCACCGAAGTCATCAGCTACGCGCCAAACCGCGTCGCCGACCTCACCACCGAACGCGACCAGATGACCCGCCCTGCGGTTTATCACCTGCTCGGACGGGTATCAGCCTCACCAACCTACGTGATCTCGGATGAAGACACGCTCGAATTTGTCTGTGCCCTGCAAAGTGAACACCTGACGCCCGAGAAACTATTCCACGAACTCGAAAACAACCACCTGCTGTTAATCGGCAGCAACTTCTCCAACTGGCTGGTGCGCCTCTTCCTGCGCATGGCCAAGCGCCGTCGGCTCTCCGACCCGCGGGATGTCGGCGAAATCCTCGCCGACAGCCACTCCGACAGCGACGAACGGCTCATGGCGTTTTTGCAGCAGGTGAGCGTGCGCACGCGCGTATACACCGGTGCCGAGGAATTCGTTGCTGAGCTCTACCGGCGCTGGATGGTACGCAACGGCAAAACTAACGTCGTTACTCTGGCCGCACCTGCCCGCTTCCTGCCGCCAGCCACCGAAATGCCCGAGAACGCAGTATTCATCAGCTACGCCCGTGAAGACCTGCTCGCCGTCCAGCGCCTCAAGGCTGCCCTCGACGAAGCCGGCATCAAGGTCTGGTTCGATATGGAGCGGCTCGAAAGTGGCGACGACTACGACCGCAAGATCCAGAAGAACATCGGCCGCTGCGCGTATTTCATCCCCATCGTTTCAGCCAATACCGAGCGCCGCCTGGAGGCTTACTTCCGTCGCGAGTGGAGTTACGCTATCGACCGCACGCGCAACATGGCTGATGGGGCGGTGTTTATCCTGCCCGTTGCCATCGATGATACGGTCGAAGTCAGCGCCCAGGTACCCGACAAGTTCAAGGCCGCGCACTTTACCAGGTTACCCGGTGGTGAGAATGCCAAGGCGTTTGTCGAACGCTTGCAGACCCTGCTAAAAGTGCGCGGATGAATCCGCCCGTCAACAACGCCATCGTCGACACCACCATCGACAGCCAGCATCCGTGGCTCGGTCTGGCTTCATTCACAGAAGACACGCGCCAGTATTTCTACGGTCGGGAAGAAGAGGTCAGCGAACTCTCCCGCCGTGTGCAGCGCAAACTCCTCACCGTCCTCTTCGGCCAATCCGGCTTGGGCAAGACCTCAATACTCAATGCTGGTATCGTGCCGCGCTTGCGTCCGGAAGGCTTCTGCCCGGTGTATGTGCGTGTGGACTATGGCACCGCCGCGCTGCCCCCCTCGGAGCAAATCAAGCAAGCCATCTTTCGTGCGACTGAATCCCAAGGCACGTGGACGCGCTCTGGGACGGCGGTCGAAGGCGAATCGCTGTGGGAATTTTTGCACCATCGTGATGATGCGTTACTCGATCACCAAGGCAAGCCGATCATCCCACTCTTAATCTTCGACCAATTCGAAGAAATTTTCACCCTCGCGCAAGCCGATGACGGCGGCCGCAAACGCGCGGCAGAATTCATCGAAGACCTGGCGGACTTGGTAGAGAACCGCCCGCCGAAAGCACTTGAAGCCAAAATCG